>NZ_CAUQTU010000006.1:0-131906 GCF_963521255.1 uncultured Streptococcus sp.
CAATTTATATTATATTAGGAAGGGAGAAGTAGATGTTTAGAATTGTTAGTGTTATTAATAACAATGTTACTCTGGCAAAAAATGAAAATCATGAAGAAGTTATGATTACGGGTAATGGAATAGCTTTTCAAAAGAAAAAGGGTGATATCATTATACAGAGTAAAATTGAAAAAGTTTTTAGATTAAATACTGAAGAGTCTAAGAATAACTTTTTAGCACTGTTGAAGGATATTCCACTCGATTTTATCACAGTTACTTATGAAGTTATTAATGATCTAACTACTGAATTCAATTATCCTGTACAAGAATACTTATACGTAACATTAACAGATCATATTTATTGTTCTTATCAGGCGATACATAAGGGAAACTATGAATTTAACAAACTGCCTGATGTATCTCATGAGTATCCAACAGAATATATAATGTCGAAAAAAGCATTAAAAATTTTTAAAGATAAACTGTTGGACAGTTTTCCGGATAATGAGATTGATAGAATTGCACTTCATTTTATAAATGCTAAAAGCGGTGAAAATCAATCAGATAAAATCCAGATTAATCGCTCAAGAATAATAATTGACAAGGTTAAATCGAAACTCAAAGAATATAAAATCGAAAGAACAAAAAGAAATTCTCATTTATTCGACCGATTTATGGTTCATTTAAATTATTTTCTTGAATACCTTGATAGAAGTAGAAGTGATAACTCTTCTTTATTAGATATGGAAGATCATATAAAGGTTGCCTATCCACTAGCTTATGAAATAGGTAATGAGATTTACAAGATTATCGCTTGTGAAACTGGTGTTGAACTTCATAGAAGTGAACGTATTTATATAATCTTACATATCCAAAGATTGCTTTAAAATAATAAATTATAACATATAAGGAGGTCTCTATCATGAATAGAGAAGAAGTAACATTGTTAGGTTTTGAAATCGTAGCCTATGCTGGCGATGCTCGTTCAAAACTATTGGAAGCCTTGAAGGCTGCTGAAGCTGGTGATTTTGCAAAAGCGGACGCTCTGGTAGAGGAAGCTGGTAGCTGTATTGCAGAGGCTCACCACGCTCAAACAAGTCTATTGACTAAGGAAGCTTCTGGTGAAGACTTAGCTTATAGTGTGACCATGATGCATGGCCAAGACCACTTGATGACAACCATCTTGTTAAAAGATTTGATGCACCACTTAATCGAACTCTACAAGAGAGGAGTTAAATAATGAATAAACTCATCGCATTTATTGAGAAAGGAAAACCTTTCTTTGAGAAACTATCTCGTAATATCTATCTTCGTGCTATTCGTGATGGTTTCATTGCAGGTATGCCTGTTATTCTCTTCTCAAGTATTTTTATCTTGATTGCCTTTGTACCAAACTCATGGGGCTTTAAATGGTCTGATGAAGTTGTAGCCTTTCTGATGAAACCTTATAGCTATTCTATGGGTATTCTCGCACTTTTGCTAGCTGGTACGACTGCTAAATCATTAACAGACTCTGTTAACCGTAGCATGGAGAAAACCAACCAAATCAACTATATGTCAACTCTATTAGCTGCTATTGTTGGATTATTGATGTTGGCAGCTGATCCAATTGAAGGTGGCTTTGCAACAGGATTCCTCGGAACAAAAGGTTTGCTTTCAGCCTTCCTAGCAGCCTTTGTGACTGTAGCCATCTATAAGGTTTGTGTTAAGAACAACGTCACTATTCGTATGCCTGACGAAGTTCCACCTAATATCTCACAAGTCTTTAAAGATGTGATTCCATTCACTCTCTCAGTTGTTTCACTTTATGCTCTTGATTTACTAGCTCGTCATTTTGTTGGTGCTAGTGTAGCGGAATCAATCGGTAAATTCTTTGCACCACTCTTCTCTGCAGCTGATGGCTATCTTGGTATTACCATTATCTTTGGTGCCTTTGCCTTCTTCTGGTTTGTTGGTATCCATGGTCCATCTATCGTTGAACCAGCTATCGCAGCTATTACCTATGCTAATGCCGAAGTCAACTTGAACCTTCTCCAACAAGGGATGCACGCTGACAAGATTCTTACTTCTGGTACACAAATGTTTATCGTTACCATGGGTGGTACAGGTGCGACACTGGTTGTTCCATTCATGTTCATGTGGTTAACAAAATCAAAACGTAACCGTGCAATCGGACGTGCTTCAGTAGTTCCTACCTTCTTCGGTGTAAATGAACCAATCTTGTTTGGTGCACCGCTTGTATTGAACCCGATTTTCTTCATTCCATTCATCTTTGCACCAATTGCAAACGTATGGATCTTTAAGTTCTTTATCGAAACACTTGGCATGAACTCATTTACTGCCAACCTTCCATGGGTTACTCCTGGACCTTTGGGGATTGTCCTTGGTACAAACTTCCAGTTCTTATCATTCGCTCTTGCTGCCCTTCTAATCGTGGTTGACGTAGTCATTTACTATCCATTCCTTAAGGTCTATGATGAACAAATTCTTGAAGAAGAGCGTTCAGGTAAATCTAATGATGAATTGAAAGAAAAAGTTGCTGCAAACTTCAACACTGCAAAAGCAGATGCTATTCTTGAAAAAGCGGGTGTCGATGCAGCACAAAATACAATTACAAAGGAAACAAATGTCCTCGTTCTCTGTGCAGGTGGAGGGACAAGTGGACTTCTTGCGAATGCTTTGAATAAGGCAGCTGCAGAATACAATGTTCCTGTGAAAGCAGCAGCAGGTGGCTATGGTGCTCACCGTGAAATGTTGCCAGAGTTTGATCTTGTTATCCTTGCTCCTCAAGTTGCTTCAAACTTTGAAGATATGAAAGCAGAAACTGATAAACTCGATATTAAACTTGCGAAAACAGAGGGCGCTCAATACATCAAACTAACTCGTGATGGAAAAGGTGCTCTTGCATTTGTACAAGCTCAATTCGATTAACGATAGGGACTATAAAACAGTCTCCTATCGTTACGGAAATCGCTATGGCGAATTTCCTAATCGCCTTGTTAATTCGTCGGTAAAAAGATATCGTTTTTACCTCCTCATGTCACAATTCGGTGACTTGCTACAAGAAGTGAGATGGAGAAGGATGGCTCACTGACTCCTCTCCTCTCACTTTTACTTTATTTTAAATCAAGAAATAGGTGAAAAAATGACAAAAACACTTCCAAAAGACTTTATTTTCGGTGGTGCTACAGCTGCTTATCAAGCAGAAGGTGCTACACATACTGATGGAAAAGGACCAGTTGCGTGGGATAAATATCTTGAAGATAACTATTGGTACACTGCAGAACCAGCCAGTGATTTTTACAATCGATACCCAGTTGACCTAAAGCTAGCAGAAGAGTATGGTGTCAATGGTATTCGAATTTCTATTGCTTGGTCACGTATTTTCCCAACCGGTTACGGTCAAGTAAATCAGAAAGGTGTTGAGTTTTATCATAATTTATTTGCAGAGTGTCACAAACGTCACGTTGAGCCATTTGTAACTCTTCATCACTTTGATACGCCAGAAGCTCTACATTCAAATGGAGACTTCTTAAACCGTGAAAATATCGAACACTTTGTAGACTACGCGGCTTTCTGTTTTGAAGAATTCCCAGAAGTAAACTATTGGACAACCTTTAATGAAATTGGGCCAATCGGTGATGGTCAATACTTGGTTGGGAAATTCCCTCCAGGTATTCAGTACGACCTTGCTAAAGTTTTCCAATCGCACCACAATATGATGGTGTCTCATGCACGCGCTGTAAAACTATATAAAGATAAAGGATATAAAGGTGAAATTGGTGTTGTTCACGCTCTGCCAACCAAGTATCCTTTGGATCCTAAAAATCCAGCAGATGTTCGTGCAGCTGAGTTGGAAGATATCATCCACAATAAATTTATTTTGGATGCAACTTATCTTGGACGCTATTCCGATGAAACGATGGAAGGTGTCAACCATATTTTATCAGTCAATGGCGGTAGCTTAGATCTTCGTGAAGAAGATTTCACAGCATTAGAAGCTGCAAAAGACTTGAACGACTTCCTAGGAATCAACTATTATATGAGTGACTGGATGGAAGCCTTTGATGGAGAAACTGAAATTATCCATAATGGTAAGGGCGAGAAAGGAAGCTCTAAATACCAAATCAAAGGTATTGGTCGTCGTGTAGCTCCTGATTATGTACCACGTACAGATTGGGATTGGATTATCTATCCTCAAGGTTTGTATGACCAAATCATGCGTGTGAAGAAAGATTATCCGAACTACAAGAAAATCTACATCACTGAAAATGGTCTTGGATATAAAGATGAGTTCGTTGATAACACTGTTTACGATGATGGACGTATTGATTATGTGAAACAACACTTGGAAGTATTATCTGATGCTATTGCAGATGGAGCTAATGTAAAAGGTTACTTTATTTGGTCATTGATGGATGTCTTCTCATGGTCAAACGGTTATGAAAAACGTTACGGTCTCTTCTATGTAGACTTTGAAACTCAAGAACGTTATCCTAAGAAATCAGCTCACTGGTACAAGAAAGTATCAGAAACTCAAGTGATTGAGTAGTAGAATTAGTAATTAGATATAGAATTCTAGTGAGGAATAAAGATGTTCAAAGATTTTATCCAATCAATTTATGAAAAAGTTTATATTATCAATTTCGATAAATGTTCTCAAATACCTTGTTTGACTAATGAGGAGCTGACGAAACTTGGGAAATGGTATGTCTCTACCGGTAAAGAATGGATTTGCCATTCAGACTATGAGCTGGAAGAATTTAAAAATATCTTTTTAAATTTTATCAGTCCTGAAGAACGGGATAATATCTCCTTTGATTCAGATTTTATGCCGTTTCAACAATCATAAAGAATCTAGGAAACTCTTTGTAAAAATCTTCATCAAAAAATGCGTCATATCAAGATTCTTATTTTCTTGATATGACGCATTTTATATTTTATCAATCCTCAGTTTTATGGTTTAGAAAGAATAATTTTTGTTTGTTTTGAAAGTTGAGAAAAGGCTTCTTTATTTAATTTTGAGTCCGAAACAATAGTATCAATATCAGAGATATTGTAGAAGGTATAGAAATCAAATTTATTGAACTTACTATGGTCAGCTAGTAAGTATTTTTTATTGGAATTGTTGAGAGCGATGCGTTGGGATTCACCTTCCTCTTCACTAAAGGTCGCAATCGCATTATCCTTAATACCATTACAGCTAACGAAGGCTTTAGAAAATTGTAGATTAGCCAAGTTTTGCAAGGTTAGTGTTCCCACAAATGCTCCAGTAATAGAGCGATAGTTTCCACCAATTAAAATCAAATCTGTTAGTTTTCGTTCGTTTAGGATGAGAAAGACTGGTAAACTGTTTGTTACAACACGAATATTATCAATTGGAAGTTCATGGGCAAAAGATTCTAAGGTGGTACCAGGGCCGATAAAAATAGTTTCACCCTCATCAATTAAATGGCCTGCAAAACGACTGATTTCTTGTTTTTCTGCAATCTGTAAGCTTTGTTTTTCAATATTGGAACGTTCATTATTTAAAATAGAACCTGTGCGAATTTTTTCAGCTCCACCGTGAACCCGAACAAGTAGATCCTTGTCTGCCAACTCTTGCAAGTAGCGTCTAGCAGTCATATCTGATACATCCAAGCGAGTCATGATTTCTTTTACAGTAATAGTTCCCTTTGTATTTACCGTTTCTAGAATATTATCTAGTTTTTCCTGCTTTAACATCCTTATCACCTCTATTTCTATTACTATTTTATCATAAAGTGTTCAATCAATCAATTTAAAAAACAAAAGAAAACAAAAACAAAAATATCATGGTTGTTTTAAACAAACCATGATATTTGTTATCAGTTCTGGGATAATTGAATTAGTCCAAACCGTAGTTGTAGTCATCATCTTGCATGGCTTCAACTTCGCCAAGAAGGTAACCATTTCCGACTTGAGAGAAGAAGTCGTGGTTGGAAGTTCCTGTTGAAATACCGTTCATAACGATTGGGTTGACATCATCAGCTGAATCTGGGAAGAGTGGATCTTGTCCCAGATTCATGAGTGCCTTGTTGGCATTGTAGCGAAGGAAGGTTTTGACTTCTTCCGTCCAACCAACATCGTCATAGAGGCTTTCTGTATAGCCTTCTTCATTTTCATAAAGAGTATAGAGTAGATCGTACATCCAATCCTTGAGTTTTTCTTGCTCTTCTTCAGGTAATTCATTAAAACCAAGTTGGAATTTATAACCGATGTAGGTTCCGTGAACAGACTCATCACGAATAATCAATTTGATGATTTCCGCAACATTGGCTAGCTTGTTGTTCCCAAGATAGTAGAGGGGAGTGAAGAAACCTGAGTAGAAGAGGAAGGTTTCAAGGAAGACACTGGCAACTTTCTTTTCAAGTGGGCTACCGTTTAGGTAGATTTCGTTGACGATTTCCGCCTTCTTTTGTAGATAAGGATTGGTATTGGTCCATTCGAAAATTTCTTCAATCTCAGCCTTGGTATTCAAGGTAGAAAAGATTGATGAATAAGATTTAGCATGGACAGATTCCATAAATTGGATGTTATTGAAAACAGCTTCCTCATGAGGTGTACGGATGTCTCCGCGAAGGGCTTGAACCCCAGTTTCAGATTGCATGGTATCAAGAAGGGTTAAACCACCAAAGACTTTTCCGACCAAGTCTTTCTCTTTGTTAGATAGCTTTCTCCAGTCATCCAAGTCGTTTGACAAGGGAATACGTGTATCGAGCCAGAATTGCTCCGTCAGCTTTTCCCAAGTTGATTTGTCGATGACATCTTCAATGGCATTCCAGTTAATGGCTTTGTAGTAAGTTTCCATAAGGTGTATTTCTCCAATGTAATAGTAATTATTATGCAGCCTTGCTTAGTTTTATAGAACCTATTTCAATGGTATCATATTCTTTTATTGCGGAGTAAGCAATAAAAGTCATGGAGCCAAAAACAAGTATAACGTAAATTGGCCCCCATTTACTATTTAAACAAGTAGTAAAAATTTTTTCCATTAAATCACACAGCTTTCACACTGGTTGGCACCGACTTCTCCACCATCATCTGTAAAGGTACGGACGTAGTAGATAGACTTGATGCCCTTGTTAAAGGCATAGTTACGAAGGATAGACAAGTCACGTGTCGTTTGTTTGTTTTCTTTCTTCCATTCGTAAAGATCTTTTGGAATGTCACTACGCATGAAGAGAGTGAGTGAAAGTCCTTGATCCACGTGCTCTGTTGCAGCAGCGTAAACATCAATCACTTTACGCATATCCATGTCGTAAGCAGAAGTGTAGTAAGGAATGGTTTCTGTTGACAAGCCAGCAGCAGGGTAGTAGATTTTCCCGATTTTCTTTTCTTGACGTTCTTCGATACGTTGCGTAATCGGGTGGATAGAAGCAGAAACGTCATTGATGTAACTGATCGAACCATTTGGAGCAACAGCTAGACGGTTTTGGTGGTAAAGTCCATCTGCTTGAACCTTGTCGCGAAGTTCAGCCCAATCAGCAACACTAGGGATAAAGACATCTTTGAAGAGTTCTTTAACACGTTCTGATTTTGGAACAAACTCGCCTGTAATATACTTGTCAAAGTAGCTTCCCTTAGCATAATCTGATTTTTCAAAATTGTGGAAGGTGATACCACGTTCACGCGCGATATTGTTTGACTCAACCAAAGTCCAGTAGTTCATAAGCATAAAGTAGATGCTTGTAAATTCAACAGACTCAGGCGATCCATATTCAATCAATTGTTGGGCAAGGTAGCTGTGAAGTCCCATAGCACCAAGACCAAAGGTGTGAGCTTGGCTATTTCCATGGTCAATCGTAGGCACAGCCACGATGTGCGAACTATCTGTAACGAAAGTAAGAGCACGAACCATAGCACGGATAGAACGACCAAAGTCAGGTGAGGTCATCATGTTAACTACGTTAGTTGAACCAAGGTTACATGAAACGTCCGTCCCCATTTGAAGGAATTCTTGAGCATCGTTAATCAAGCTTGGTTCTTGGACTTGAAGAATCTCAGAACACAAGTTACTCATGATGATTTTTCCATCAACAGGATTTGAACGGTTAGCCGTATCAATGTTGACTACATAAGGATAGCCAGACTCTTGTTGCAATTTAGAGATTTCCGTTTCCAAATCACGCGCCTTGATTTTTGTCTTGCGAATGTTTGGATTTGAGACTAGTTCATCGTATTTTTCAGTAATGTCGATGTAGTTGAAAGGTACACCATACTCTTTTTCGACAGAATAAGGGCTGAAGAGGTACATTTCTTCATTTTTACGCGCCAATTCGTAGAATTTATCTGGAACCACGACACCGAGTGAAAGAGTCTTAACACGAACTTTTTCATCGGCATTTTCTTTCTTAGTTGAAAGGAAGGCGATGATATCTGGGTGAAAGACATTGAGGTAAACAACCCCAGCACCTTGACGTTGACCTAATTGGTTTGAGTAAGAGAAGCTGTCTTCGAAGAGCTTCATAACTGGTACGACCCCAGAAGCTGCTCCTTCATAACCTTTGATAGGTGCACCAGCTTCACGAAGGTTGCTGAGGGTAATTCCCACACCACCACCGATACGTGAAAGTTGAAGAGCTGAGTTGATAGAACGTCCGATAGAGTTCATATCATCCGTTACTTGGATCAGGAAGCAAGATACCAACTCCCCACGACGAGCACGTCCAGCATTGAGGAAAGAAGGAGTAGCAGGTTGGTAGCGTTGGTGGATGATTTCATTGGCAATATCGATGGCAACAGCTTCATTCCCATCAGCGAAATAAAGGGCATTAAAGAAGACACGGTCTTCCATACTTTCAAGATAATATTCACCGTCGTTTGTCTTCAAGGCATATTGATTGTAAAACTTATA
Organism: uncultured Streptococcus sp.; assembly: GCF_963521255.1. Lineage (GTDB taxonomy): Bacteria > Bacillota > Bacilli > Lactobacillales > Streptococcaceae > Streptococcus. The sequence continues at coordinate 8,855 of NZ_CAUQTU010000006.1, forward strand.
GGCAGCCATGAAAGACTTGAATTGGAAATTTTGATCTTTGATAAATTGAGACAATTCTTCCAAAAACTCTGGACGGTATTTCTTGATAAAAGCTGTTTCGATGTAGTTGTGTTCAATGAGGTAGTTGATTTTATCCTTGATTGAATCAAAAACCATAGTGTTTGGAACTACATTTTCTTTAAAGAAGGCATCCAAGGCTTCTTTATCTTTGTGAAGCATGATTTGTCCATTAACAGGACGGTTGATTTCGTTATTGAGACGGAAGTAAGTCACGTCTTCAAGATGTTTTAATCCCATAAAATTTTCCTTATCTAATTACAAAAGAAAGGCTTCTAAGTTAGCCCTAGAAGCAGTTTCTTCTGGATGATGTACTAAGATTATGCTAATTGTTTCAATTTTCCTGGTTGGAAACCTGAAAAGACTTCAGTTGGTGTTTGGATAACAGGAGCTGCGCTGAAACCGAGCTCTTTAACTTGATCGATGTACTCAGGTTGCTCATCAAGATTGATTTCACGATAAGTGACATTATTACTGTCCAAGAAACGCTTGGTCATTTTACATTGGACACAGTTGTTTTTAGAATAAACGGTTACCATTGTGTAACTCCTCTTTAAAATTTAATTCTATCCTAGTATATCAGAAAATAAATTTTTGTCAATGATTTAAAACTAAATATAGTGGTCTATTTTTCTACATAACCTAACAAAACACAATATGTAGTGTTTGCTTTGTGAAATAGTGATAATTATCCTATGATTTGTTTTTTGAAAAACTATATCCTGTGTTTTGCCATCTAGGATAGAAGATTTTCAGCAAGTTATCTGAAAGGAAATCGAATAAATCCCATAAAATGCTTGAAAAAAATCCTAGAAGATGATATAATACCAAATTGTAAGGGTTATCACATATAACTCAAAAAAGAAAGAACAAAAGGAGAGTCAAACTATGGCTTCTAAAGATTTCCACGTAGTGGCAGAAACAGGTATTCACGCACGTCCAGCAACATTGTTGGTACAAACTGCTAGCAAATTTGCTTCAGATATCACTCTTGAGTACAAAGGTAAATCAGTTAACCTTAAATCAATCATGGGTGTTATGAGTCTTGGTGTTGGCCAAGGTGCTGACGTAACTATCTCAGCTGAAGGTGCAGATGCAGATGACGCTATCGCTGCAATCTCAGAAACAATGGAAAAAGAAGGATTGGCATAAGGAAAATGACAGAAATGCTTAAAGGAATCGCAGCATCTGACGGTGTTGCAGTTGCAAAAGCATATCTACTCGTTCAACCGGATTTGTCATTCGAGACTGTTTCAGTCGAAGATACAAACGCAGAAGAGGCTCGTTTGGATGTTGCTCTTGAAGCTTCTCAAAACGAGCTTTCTCTTATCCGCGAGAAAGCTGTAGGTACGCTTGGTGAAGAAGCGGCTCAAGTTTTTGACGCTCATTTGATGGTTCTTGCTGACCCAGAATTGATTGGTCAGATTAAAGAAACAATCCGTGCTAAGAAAGTCAATGCTGAAGCAGGTCTTAAAGAAGTGACTGACATGTTCATCACTATCTTTGAAGGCATGGAAGACAACCCATACATGCAAGAACGTGCAGCGGATATCCGCGACGTGACAAAACGTGTATTGGCAAACCTTCTTGGTAAAAAATTGCCAAACCCAGCTTCTATTAACGAAGAAGTAATCGTGATTGCACATGACTTGACACCATCTGATACAGCTCAATTGGACAAAAACTTTGTAAAAGCTTTTGTAACAAACATCGGTGGACGTACAAGTCACTCAGCTATCATGGCACGTACACTTGAAATTGCAGCTGTATTGGGAACAAATAACATCACTGAAGTGGTGAAAGATGGTGATATCCTTGCTGTTAACGGAATTACTGGTGAAGTGATTATCAACCCAACAGATGAACAAGCGGCAGAATTTAAAGCAGCTGGTGAAGCTTATGCTAAACAAAAAGCTGAGTGGGCACTTTTGAAAGATGCTCAAACAGTGACTGCTGACGGTAAACACTTCGAGTTGGCTGCTAACATCGGTACTCCAAAAGACGTTGAAGGTGTTAACAACAACGGTGCAGAAGCTGTTGGACTTTACCGTACAGAGTTCTTGTACATGGATTCTCAAGACTTCCCAACTGAAGATGAGCAGTATGAAGCATACAAGGCTGTTCTTGAGGGAATGAATGGTAAACCAGTGGTTGTTCGTACAATGGATATTGGTGGAGATAAGGAACTTCCTTACTTCGATATGCCACACGAAATGAACCCATTCCTTGGCTTCCGTGCCCTTCGTATCTCTATTTCTGAGACTGGAGATGCGATGTTCCGTACACAAATCCGTGCCCTTCTTCGTGCTTCTGTTCATGGTCAATTGCGTATCATGTTCCCAATGGTTGCCCTTTTGAAAGAATTCCGTGCAGCTAAAGCGGTTTATGAAGAAGAAAAAGCAAACCTTCTTGCTGAAGGTGTTGCAGTTGCGGATGATATCCAAGTTGGTATCATGATTGAAATCCCTGCAGCAGCAATGCTTGCAGACCAATTTGCAAAAGAAGTAGACTTCATGTCAATTGGTACAAACGACTTGATCCAATACTCAATGGCGGCAGACCGTATGAACGAACAAGTTTCATACCTTTACCAACCATATAACCCATCAATCCTTCGCTTGATCAACAACGTTATCAAGGCAGCTCACGCTGAAGGTAAATGGGCTGGTATGTGTGGTGAGATGGCTGGTGACCAAAAAGCTGTTCCACTTCTTGTCGGAATGGGCTTGGATGAATTCTCTATGTCAGCAACATCTGTACTTCGTACACGTAGCTTGATGAAGAAATTGGACACTGCTAAGATGGAAGAGTACGCTAACCGTGCCCTTACAGAGTGTTCAACAATGGAAGAAGTTCTTGAACTTCAAAAAGAATACGTTAACTTCGATTAATGTAATCAACCTTGTAACCTAGTTGCAAGGTTTTTTGACGCATTTTGGAAAAGCATGGTTCTATAAAGTCTACTTTTCAATGGAACAGAGGCGTGATATAATAGGAGGAAACAAATAGAATAAGAGAGAAACCATGTCTAAAGAAATTGATATTGAGTACTACCACCAGCTAGCCTTACAAAAGCAGAAGGAGCATCGTAAAGTTTTAGCCAATTTAAAGAAAAAGCCACCAAAAAATCTAGATAAGATAGCCCAGCAGATTCACCAAGAAGTTTTTGAGGAGATTGATTGCACCGCCTGTGCTAACTGTTGTAAGACTTTGGGGCCTGACTTTAAAGAAGCAGATATTACACGAATCGCCAAGTACTTTAAGATGAAATTACCAGCTTTTGAAGCGGAGTTTCTGCAGGTAGATGAAGATGGTGATAAGGTTTTTAAATCCATGCCCTGCCCATTTTTAGGAGGAGATAATCTCTGTTCCATCTATGATGTTCGTCCAAAGGCCTGTCGTGAATTTCCCCATACAGACAGGAAAAAAATCCATCAAATCAACCATTTGACGATTAAGAATACTTTGACCTGTCCAGCAGCCTATCTCTTTGTTGAGAAATTAAAGGATAAGTTATAGAGATTTAAAGGCTAAAAAATTTCTAATAATAACTAGAGATATGAAGGTAGTACTCCTGTGCCTAGACCGAAAACAAAAGAGGAGCTAATGCTGGCCTCTAAGGAAAACTATGAAAAGCTCAATCGTTTCATTTCCCGACTAAGTGAAGATGAGCTACAGACTCCATTTGATTTTTCAAGAGACCAAAAGAAAAAAGAAGCCCACTGGAAAAGAGATAAAAATCTAAGAGATGTTCTGATCCATCTTTATGAATGGCAGCAGTTACTTTTGACTTGGGTCCATTCTAATCAAAAGGGTCATGAGAAACCTTTTCTACCTGAGTCTTATAATTGGAAAACTTATGGACAAATGAATGTCGCTTTTTGGAAGAAGCACCAGAAAACTTCTTTAGAAGAAGCGACTAGACTACTAGAGCAATCGCATAAAGAGGTTTTAGAGTTGATAGAAGTTTTTAGCAATGACGAACTCTTTACCAAAGGTGTCTATAAGTGGACAGGAGGGACAAGTCTGGGTTCCTACTTTGTCAGTAGCACCTCCAGCCACTATGATTGGACTATGAAAAAGCTCAAAGCACATCAGAAGAATTGTAAGTCTCATTAGTTCAAGTGACAATGAAATTTAGGAAAGGTTTTTCTAAGTTTAGAATAGTTTTTTCCTTGTTTTTGAGCAATTCTAGCTTTAGAATTGCATATATATTTATGAAGTTAGGGTATTCTATAGTTAGGATTGATCTATTCTGAAAGATTTGGGTTGTCAATTGTATAGGCTAGTGTTTTACCAATGAATTTTGCTGAAAGATTCCTTGTTTTATGGTAGTCTAAAGTAAAAGAAAGCCTTATCATTATATTTGTATCTTTAATCTGACTTGGTTTAGGTCTAGAAGAGGGATAGATATTTGGGGTTTTCAAATAATAATAATATTTTCACTTGCAAAAAATGTACTTCAATTTTAACTAATGTAAAAGAAGGAAATATCATGAAATGTTTATGACTTGTTGGGAAGAGAATGTGAACTAAAAATAGATTTAGGAGTAGGTAGATGAGTAATCTAGAATCAATGCGTAAAGCGCATATCATCGTGTGGAGTGCCTATCTATTTTTATCATTAAGGGCGCCGTTAATTAGCAGTACTGAGTATCTTTTGCTTATTTTTTTAGCGTTTCTCTATTCAATAGTATCGTTACCTATATACTCTGTGAAGAATAAAATAGTATCCATTTGTCTGGCTATAAACTCGATTCTGTTAATGAGTTTTCCAATTTTAATCAATAAATTTTTCCCAGGAAAGGTTTCTACTTATATCGTATTAATCAGTATTTTTATCCTGGAGTTCTTAATCTTTAATAAAATTGGTAGAGATTTTGATACTAGATTAGCTAGCGAGTATAGGAAAATCAGTCAGTTTAAAAGTAAGATGTCTCAATCTCCTTGGATCAAATATTTAGAGATTTTTAGTTTTATATTAACTATATTTCCATTTATTCTTCATGGTACAGTTGATAATCGTGTATTGACTCTTATCTTTTTGACAAAAATTTGTGTAGATACTACGATAAAGATTCTATTAAACAGAATCTTTAAGACAAGTGAGGTAATGAAAAGGAGGATATTTTCTCTTTTTGTACTAGATTTGATTGTCTATTTATTTTTAGGCTATGTTTTAGCAATGCAAAAAGATGGATACCTATTTTCAATTCTACTAATTTTTTCTAATTTCTCACTTCCCTTTATCAGAGAAAAAGAGTATGAGTTATTTAAAAATAAGAAATGAGATAAATATGGTTAAATCTTACTTCTCTTCAAAATCAAATGGTGAAAGGATATCTTATCTAGGTAACAAAGTGCTTTATAAACGCAGTCGACGATTACTTATTAGAGAACTATCCTAACCATCCAACGTTAAAGAGAAGAAATCTTATGAAACTCGTATCACCAAATAATTATGTTGCTATTGAGTAAGAAGAGATGAGGTGTCTTGATGGGGGATTATCTCTACATAAAGAAGGGGGAATGTTACAGTAAACGTAGTCAATGCTTATTTTATGGGGAATTAAATATGTTTAAACTAAGTGATAAAATCAGAATGGTCTTTGCTCTTTTAGGAGTAAGTTCCCTATTGGTTAGTATGTATCTTATACCTTTTATTAAAACTGAGAATAAATTTTGGGAAATACTTTTATTTATATTAGGTGTATTGCTAATTGGAATTACGTTACTAAGTCATAAAAAAATTAAATTTTGGAAATAGCGTTAGTGAGAAGGACAGGATAATAGTATTATGATGGTTGTTTTAATTTTGATGGTTGTGGTATATCTGTATTATGTAATTACAGAGTATTTTCAGAATAGTTATATTGACTGTATACTATTTCTAACATTGCTGATTTCTCATTTGATATGGGATTACTATTTTTTGCCCATTGAAATTTTAGTGGCATTAAGTGGAGTAAATTTGCTGTCAAGATTTTTCAAAAAAAAGAGAAGTCAATAGAGTTGTTAGTGGCTTATAAAGATGAAAGGTAAAATTGGGATATTTAAAATGAAACATTTTTTTGCAGGAATTGGTGAGATAAGATTTAGTAATTATCTATTGTCTCTATGTGTAGGACTAGCCCCTCTTTTTCATATCTATGTAATAGGCTCTGAAATGAATTTTGTGAAAATAGTGTTATCTATTTTGGGAATTATATTTGTTTGTATTTTAACTATTGCTCGAATTTATAGAAGATTTTTCTATAATTCACTAGAATAGTATGGGTTAGTTAATCAATTGGAACGATTATTTTTGTTATACTTTACCACTTTTAAGTTTTTACATTAAACAACCGAATGAAGTGAAAGTTCTTTATCTTAGAAAGGAAAACCTCAAATTGTCTTACAAATTTCTACTTTTCGACCTCGACCACACTCTTCTTGATTTTGATGCTGCTGAGGATGTGGCTTTAACGCAACTTCTAAAAGAAGAAGAGGTTGCAGATATTCAGGCTTATAAAGATTATTACGTTCCTATGAACAAGGCTCTCTGGAAGGACTTGGAGCAAAAGAAAATTAGTAAACAAGAGCTGGTTAACACGCGCTTTTCTCGTTTATTTGCTCACTTTGAACAGGAAAAAGATGGTAGTTTTCTAGCCCAGCGTTATCAATTTTACCTCGCCCAGCAGGGACAAACTTTTTCAGGCGCTAATGAACTCTTAGACAGCCTCATTGAGCGAGATTATGAGCTGTATGCTGCGACAAATGGCATTACTGTCATTCAGACAGGTCGTTTGGCTCAATCTGGTCTAGCACCGTATTTTAATCAAGTATTTATCTCTGAACAGTTGCAAACACAAAAGCCAGATGCTCTCTTTTATGAAAAAATTGGTCAACAGATTGCAGGTTTTAGCAAAGAAAAGACGCTGATGATTGGAGATTCCCTAACCGCCGACATTCAAGGTGGCAATAATGCGGGGATTGACACTATCTGGTACAATCCTCATCGCGTTGAAAATCACACACAAGCCCAGCCGACTTACGAAGTCCATTCTTACCAAGACTTGCTGGATTATTTAGATAAACTGTAAAAAGTGGTTTAGATAGCCACTTTTTGCTATAATAGAGGCAGTAAAAACGAAGGAGTCGGCTATGGAACACTCGTCTTGGCATGCTTTGATTAAGGAGCAATTACCTGAAGGTTATTTCGGTAAAATAAATCAGTTTATGGAGCAAGTCTATGCTCAGGGGACTATTTATCCACCCAAGGAAAAGGTTTTTCAGGCTCTCTTGTCCACACCCCTAGAAGACGTGAAGGTGGTGATTTTAGGACAGGATCCTTATCATGGACCAGGTCAGGCGCAGGGCTTGAGTTTTTCTGTTCCTGACTCTATCCCAGCTCCGCCATCCTTGCAAAATATCTTAAAAGAATTGTCAGATGATATCGGAGTAAAGAAATCCCATGACTTGACGGTTTGGGCTGAGCAAGGAGTCTTGCTTCTTAATGCTTGTTTGACGGTTCCTGCCGGTCAGGCCAATGGTCATGCTGGTCAGATATGGGAGCCTTTTACAGATGCTGTGATTCAGGTGGTCAATCATCTAGATAGACCAGTAGTCTTTGTGCTCTGGGGAGCCTACGCACGCAGGAAAAAGGCTCTGGTTACCAATCCTCACCACTTGATTATTGAATCAGCCCATCCCAGTCCTTTATCTGTTTACAGAGGATTTTGGGGTTCCAAGCCTTTTTCCAAGGCCAATGCATTCTTAAAAGAGACAGGACAAGAGCCAATCGATTGGCTTAGATAAGGAGAAAATATGCCTCAGTTAGCGACGATTTGCTACATTGATAACGGGAAAGAACTACTCATGCTCCACCGCAATAAGAAACCCAATGATGTTCATAAAGGGAAATGGATTGGTGTGGGTGGTAAGCTAGAGCGTGGTGAGACACCTCAAGAATGCGCGGCGCGTGAAATCCTTGAAGAAACAGGGCTCAAAGCCAAGCCAGTTCTAAAAGGTGTTATCACTTTTCCTGAATTTACACCAGATTTAGACTGGTACACCTATGTTTTTAAGGTGACAGAGTTTGAGGGCGACTTGATTGACTGTAATGAGGGGACGCTGGAATGGGTTCCCTATGATGAAGTTCTGAGCAAGCCTACTTGGGAAGGTGACCATACCTTTGTTGAGTGGCTTTTAGAGGATAAGCCCTTCTTTTCAGCCAAGTTTGTTTATGATGGGGATAAATTGTTGGATACCCAAGTTGATTTCTATGAATAAAGGAGAAAGTAGATGCTACTAATCAAAAATGGTCGTGTAATGGATCCCAAGTCTAGTTTGGATCAAGTTTGTGATGTCTTAGTTCAAGATGGGAAAATTGTCAAAATTGCGCCTGAGATCAAGGAAGAAGGAGCAGAGGTACTTGATGCTACTGGTCTAGTCGTTGCTCCTGGCTTGGTTGATATTCATGTTCATTTCCGTGAACCTGGTCAAACCCACAAGGAGGATATCCATACTGGTGCCCTAGCAGCTGCTGCAGGTGGTTTTACAACGGTTGTCATGATGGCTAATACTAGTCCAACTATTTCAGATGTGGAGACTTTACAAGAAGTTCTCCAGTCAGCTGCCAAGGAAAAGATTAATGTCAAGACAGTTGCGACCATTACTAAGAACTTTAATGGCCAAGATTTGACAGACTTTAAGGCACTCTTAGAAGCAGGTGCGGTTGGTTTTTCTGATGATGGTATTCCTCTTGAGAGCAGTAAAGTGATCAAGGAAGCCATGGAGGAAGCTAAAAAGCTTAATACTTTTATCAGTCTCCATGAGGAAGATCCAGGTTTGAATGGGATTCTTGGCTTTAATGAAAATATCGCTAAAGAACATTTCCATATATGCGGTGCGACTGGGGTGGCTGAGTATGCTATGATGGCGCGTGATGTCATGATTGCCTATGCAACCAAGGCTCATGTCCATATCCAGCATTTGTCTAAGGAAGAAAGTGTTAAAGTAGTGGAGTTTGCTCAAGGATTGGGTACGCAAGTCACAGCAGAGGTAGCGCCACAGCATTTCTCTAAGACAGAAGCTCTCCTTTTAACTCAAGGTAGCAATGCTAAAATGAATCCGCCGCTTCGTTTGGAATCAGACCGTCGTGCTGTTATCGAAGGTCTCAAATCTGGGGTCATCACAGTTATTGCGACAGACCACGCGCCTCATCACGCTGATGAGAAAAATGTTGAGGATATAACCAAAGCACCATCTGGTATGACAGGTTTAGAAACCTCTCTGTCTCTCGGTTTGACTTATTTGGTGGAAGCTGGGGAATTGACCTTGATGGAATTGCTTGAAAAGATGGCCTACAACCCAGCCAAGCTTTACAACTTTGAAGCAGGTTACTTGGCTGAGAATGGTCCAGCGGATATTACTATTTTTGATGCTAAGGCTGACCGCCTTGTGGACTCCCATTTTGCTTCCAAAGCAGCTAATTCACCATTCATCGGTGAAACCTTAAAAGGGCAGGTTAAATATACCATCTGTAAGGGACAAATCGTCTATCAAAACTAGGTGGGAGTCTGCTCTGTAAACAAAAAGAATAGAGAGCCTATATGTACCAAACCCATCATTTCAAAGACAAGTTTATCTTATTTTTAAAGATATTTTTCCCTATCCTGATTTATCAATTTGCCAATTATTCTGCATCCTTTGTTGATACGACTATGACAGGTCAATACAGCACTATGGACTTGGCCGGCGTGTCTATGGCAACCAGTATTTGGAATCCTTTCTTTACCTTCCTGACAGGGATTGTGTCAGCCTTGGTGCCTATCATTGGTCACCATCTTGGTCGAGGAAAAAAGGAAGAGGTTGCGTCTGATTTTTACCAGTTCATCTATCTGGCCTTAGGCCTATCCGTGGTCTTGCTGGGACTAGTACTTTTTCTGGCACCTCCTGTCTTGAATCATATCGGACTAGAGGCACCAGTGGCAGCAGTAGCGGTTCGCTATCTATGGTTTTTATCTATTGGGATTATCCCCTTATTGCTCTTTAGTGTTATTCGTTCCTTGCTGGATTCGCTAGGGCTGACCAAACTGTCCATGTACCTCATGCTTTTGTTACTTCCACTCAATAGTGGATTTAACTATTTCTTGATTTTCGGAGCCTTTGGTGTTCCAGAGTTGGGAGGTGCTGGCTCTGGTTTAGGTACTTCCTTGGCCTACTGGGTTTTACTGGGAATTTCTGTTCTGGTTTTATTTAAACAGGAGAAGCTTAAATCTTTACATCTTGAGAAGCGCATTCCACTTAATATGGATAAAATCAAGGAAGGGGTTCGCTTAGGTTTGCCTATTGGGGGAACTGTCTTCGCAGAAGTGGCTATTTTCTCCGTGGTTGGCTTGATTATGGCGAAGTTTTCGTCCTTGATTATCGCTAGTCACCAGTCAGCTATGAATTTTTCAAGTCTCATGTACGCCTTTCCTATGAGTATCTCATCGGCTATGGCCATTGTCGTGTCTTATGAAGTGGGAGCCAAGCGATTTGGTGATGCGAAGACCTATATTGGTCTAGGAAGATGGACTGCCCTCATTTTTGCGGCCTTCACTTTAACTTTCCTTTACATTTTTAGAGGAAATGTGGCCAGTCTTTATGGTAACGAGCCAGAATTTATCGATTTGACAGCGCGCTTTTTGACTTACAGCCTCTTTTTCCAGTTAGCAGATACCTTTGCAGCACCGCTCCAGGGAATTTTGCGGGGGTATAAGGATACAGTTATTCCTTTTTACCTTGGTTTGCTTGGTTATTGGGGCGTAGCAATCCCAGTGGCTATGGTATTTGATTCCCTAACAGATTTTGGAGCTTATTCTTACTGGATTGGTTTGATTATTAGTCTGATTGTGAGTGGGGCACTCTACCGTTGGCGTTTGACTGTGATTATGAAGAGATTTGAATCTAGAAAAGCTTGATTTTTAGAATTCCTGCAAGCAAAAATATCCTTCCTTATCTGCATTATTTTTGCTATAGTTAAATTAGTAGTAGGCAAATGAGAATTTCAAAAATATAGAAACAATTGATATTCCAAGCTACTTTACTGGTATCAAATATAAAGAAAAAGAAGTTGCTTATTTTTAGCAGCTTCTTTTCTTGACATATATTTTACATAAGTTATATTACGTAAAATCATAAACTATCCAAGGCATTCTTTTGTTCATCATTGACGATATGAGTATAGAGGTCTGTGACTTGTGTACTGGCGTGTCCTAGTTGGTGGCTGACTAAAACTTGCGATTTAGTGGCATCATAGAGCCTAGTTGCTAGGGTATGGCGTAGTTTATGAGGTGTTACACGGACTTTGAAGTCCTCAGAATACTTAGCAACCATTTTTTCAACGCTGGAAGCATCGATACGATTGGGAACACCTCGATAGAGTGTCAAAAAAAGGGCTGTATCTGTTTTTTCTGTCTTATAGCGTTGATTCCGAATGGCCAGATAATTCTCTAGATAAGGTTTTGCAAAGGCAGCGACATTGACCGAGTCACGTTTGCCCCCTTTTCGAGTGACATCGATAACCATCATTTTAAGATTGAGATCTCTTAGATCTAGATTAACAGCTTCAGATAAGCGGACACCAGACGCCAAGAGAAGGGCAATAATGGCCAAATCACGTTCTTTATTTTTGTTAAATGATGAGAGAGCGCGATTTGAAAGTTGTTGTGGGTACTCTTGGTCAATATAAGTTAGGAAACCTTCTGTTTCATCACCTAAAAAGAGTTTTTGCTTGATGTTTTCAGCTCTTGCAGCAAGCGTTTCTTTCTTTTTCTTTGTTGAAACTTTCTTCATTACATTACGATAGAAATAAGGCTCTCCCTGATCGTTTTCAACTTCCTCAGTCAAATACTTATAAAGACTAGAAAGTGCTGATAAAGTCCGATTGATTGTTGTCTGAGAAACTCCTTGCTTGGTTGTATTAGCATTCAGCAAAGGACGTTCACGTAGATAAAGGATAAAAGCTTCCATGTCTTTCTTAGACATATTTTCCAAGACAGATAAAGGAATATCAGATATTTTATCGGCGTTTGAGATACCAGACTCTAAAACCCAGCTGAAAAATCGATCATATTCCTTGAGGTATTCGTACAAGGTTGTAAAACTGTAAGGAACAGCAAGCTTAGATTGGTAGTATTCAAGAACATACCAGGGCATGATTTGTTTTAGTTTGTCGATTCGTTCCAGTAAAATCTCACGTTTCATGTATTTTCTCCATAAATAAGTCTACTAGTAGTATAGCATAGGCTTATATATTTTTCAAGAAAATTATAGTTTTTCGGAAAGATGTTATAGAGTTTTTTAATTATAAAGTACATTTTTTAGAGAGTGTACATTACCCCTTAAACTCAGTCGTATCAAGGGTTTATCCACTGTATAGGGAAAGGTACAAAAATTTCCAGTTTTACTAAAAAAATTTTCATCCAAAATTGTCTAAAATATACATTATCAAAGTGATAAAAAAGACTTAAATCTGTGTAAAACAGATCTAAATCTTTTGATTTTCTATTGTTAATCATTATTTAGTGCTTTTTCTAGTTTCCAAATACTAAACCAGAATGAAATAGTCAACAGAATAAGGAAAATAAAAAAGAGATTATCAGTAACGATATTTCTGTTCATTCTAAATAACTGAAGAGCTATATAAGGAGCTATGAGATACAAAATACATTGTATAATTGCTATTGTTTTCTTTTTCATGATTTCAATCTTACTGTACAGATTTGATACAGTAAACTCCTTTATAGCTTTATGCTTCATCATTTCTAACTTGATTAAAGTCTTATTTTTACCAAAGTTCAATTAGTTATATGTGAAATGCCTCTGCAGTAAAAAATAACCGACCTCATTGCTGAGAATCGGTATTCTAATGTATTTAATCAAGTTTTTTTACATAATATAAATTATGTAAAAAAACTTCTACAACAACAAATCTTTGACTTTCCCAATTTCACTTTTTGGAATTACCAAGTGGATCATATCCCCCAGATACATTCTGGTTGAACCGTTAACGGTTTGGCTTTTGCCATTATGAACTTGAGTTGTGATGAGGACATTGTGTGGCAGGTTGAGTTCATGAACCTGTTTACCTGCTATTTTATCTGAAACAGGGATTTCAATGAGAGTGACTTCTCCTTCATCTGAAGCTTCTTCAGGCAACATTTTTTCCAACATAGCCTCATAGACTGGCGCACCTTTAAGTAAATCCATGATGATATAGGAAACTAGGGTTACTAATCCAAGTGGCATGAGGTTGCGAATATCTCCTACCATTTCGGTTACCAGAATCATAGCGGTTAAGGGGGCCTTTGATATTGCTCCAAAATAGCCACTCATTCCCAGAATGACAAATATAGGGAATTGCTCCTGACTGATAAGTCCAATATTCACACAAATGACACCAACTAGGGCACCAAGCAAGGAACCAAGTGCCAGAATGGGTAGAAAAATTCCTCCTGGAAGGCCACTTCCATAGCTAATCATGCTCCAAACAAAGCGAATCAAAAAGTAAGCTAATAGAACTTGGAAACTAAAATTTTGCTCAGTTAGGGAAAGAACAAGCTGATTTCCACCTCCAAGGATTTGTGGCAAGAAGATCCCGACAGGTATGATGAGAATAAAGGCAAGAATTGGGTAATAAGCTCTATCCAAACGGATTTTTTGACCAAGCCAGTCATAAACTCGACCAACATTGAGTACAGCTTTCTCATAGAGAAAACCGGAAATTCCCAGAAAAATTCCCATGAGGAGGTAAATCCAATACTGGTCTAGGGTCATGAGTGGGATATTGTCTGGCATATCTAGTACGGGTGTTAGGCCAAATATGAGAAGAGAAACAAAGTTTGCTACGAGACTGGCTGCGAGAGTAGATACCCAGAAAAAGCGTGAAAAATGGTGATAAACTTCTTCTACGACAAAGAGAAGTCCAGCAATTGGTGCATTAAAGGCTGCGGCTAAACCTGCTGCAGCTCCACTTGCAATCAAGGAACGCTCCTCTACTGGACTGGATTTAAGCCACTTGGCAATACCTTTACCACCGACTGCTCCAAGTTGAATACTGGGTCCCTCACGCCCTAGCATGAGTCCACTTGCAATAGCGAGAATTCCTAAAACATATTTTTTCCAAAGAACGCCCCACCAGTTGAGAGTCATGAGTCCCTTTAATTCGGCTTCAACTTGAGGAATTCCTGAACCCTTGATATCTTTTTCTGACCGAGTTAATTTCGCACTGAGCCAACAAACTATTAAATAAAATAGACTAATGATAAAAAGATTGCGCACTAGGTGCGCTTGATCTTGATAAAGTCCTTGTATCAGGTGGAAGCCTTTTTCGATTGAAAACCGAAAGGATCCGACGATGATCCCAACAACGAGACCAACAATGATTCCTCGTCCAACTTGGGATAATATGGTACTCGAGGCAAAGGCAAATTCTTTCTTGGAACTGAGTGTTTCTGACTGTTCCTCCATAATCATTCCTTCTAACTTAACTTTCTTTTTCTCCTGAAACCAGTGATTTAACGGGTTCAAAGCTGGTTCGGTGAATTGGGGTAACTCCTAGTTTTGTGAGGCCTTCTAGGTGTTTAGCAGTTCCATATCCTGCATTAGCAGTAAAATCATAGCCAGGGAACTGCTGATCGTAGTCCCTCATCAATTCATCACGTGTCACCTTGGCTACTATAGATGCTGCTGCGATAGAGAGGGAGTTGGCATCTCCTTTGATGATGGACGTTTGTGAAATTGGCAACTCCAACTTCATGGCATCTATCAAAAGGTGTTCTGGTTGAGGACTGAGCTGAGAGATTGCTTCCTGCATGGCCAGTTTGGTTGCTTCATAGATATTGACTTGGTCGATGATCTGATTATCCATGATACCAATGCCGATTGACAAGGCTTGGTCTTGAACTGCTTGGAAAATCTTCAGATGTTTCTTTTTAGGAATTTTTTTGCTGTCGTTGAGGTATTTAATTTTACAATTTTTAGGTAAAATAACGGCTGCAGCGACTACAGGCCCAGCCAGAGGACCACGGCCAACCTCATCAACACCAGCAATTAAGGTCAATCCTTGCTTATAAAGTTCTTTTTCATAGGAAAGCATGGATTCCAAACGAAGATCCTCATCCAATTCTGCCTGAATAGCTTTTTTACGCTTGCTGATTTCCTTTTGAACTCCAGAGCGATTATCCTTTTCAAGATCTAAAAAAATAGGGCTATTAAGGTCCTTGACTGTAGCAAGGAGTTCTTTGATTTCTTTAATCGTCGCCATCGAGGTCTTCCAATGTATCTAAGGTATAGTTACCGAGTTTGCCATCACGGACTTCCTTCACGAAGAGGCTGTAAAAACGATCATAGTCGTCACGGAAACCGAGGGCACGGGTCATATCCATAATAATAACAGGCGCTTCTTCATCAATTTTCATTTGTTTGAAGCGTTCAGCCAGCTTTTCTGGATAATGTTCTTTGAAATAATTGAGACCAAAAATGGTTACTTCATCCATAGGAAGCAACTGGTCTTTGATAGCTCCAGTCAAGGCCAACTTAAGCGCAACAGTTTCATCCTCAAACTTAGGCCAAAGAATTCCCGGTGTATCCAAGATTTCCAGATCTTTATTGGTTTTAAGCCATTGTTGTCCCTTGGTAACACCTGGTTTATTGCCGACAACGGCAATTTTTTTACCAGCCAAACGGTTCATGAGAGTTGATTTACCAGCATTTGGAATCCCGATAATCATGGTACGCAAGGTTTCAATCTTGATACCACGTTCTTTCTGACGAGCAATCTTATCAGCCATGAGCTTTTTGGCAGCATCTGTCACAACTTTTACAGTCACTTGCTCTTTGGAGTTGATAGCTAGCGTCTGGATTCCTTGTGATTCAAAATATTGACGCCATTCTTTGGTTATTGCTGGATCGGCCAAGTCTACCTTGTTTAAAATCAAGAGTTTTGGTTTGTCACCAACAATCTTGGTTAACATAGGATTTTGACTAGATAAAGGTAAGCGTGCATCCACCAAAATCGTCACAAAATCAACAAATTTTAAATTTTCCTGAACCTGTCGACGAGCTTTAGACATGTGACCAGGAAACCATTGAATAGTAGCCATTGAGTTTTTTCCTTTCATAGCAAGGGTTTAGAGCCCCTATTTTATTATCGTTTGAACATAGAAAATTTTAAAATGAATGATGTCCAAACAGTTCTTGTTTTATGACATAAAAATCTACTTTATATTATATCATGCCTTCTCTATTTTGTCTGATGATAGCATTTTAAGTTCTCTGTATAGAAAAAAGCCATCAAATGATGACTTTTCATAGGGAGCAAAAAACTGTCTCCTTTATATTTTAAACATTTAAATATCTTTTGTAAACAGTTGATTAAAGAAGCCGTCTGTATTTTTAAGAAGGGCTTTGAATACTTTGGATTTCAAATTCTCAGTATTTGAGTAGTTTCCAGCTTTCTTGAGGTCTTCTGTGACAGCTTTATCGAATAAGGCTTTCAGTTCATTATAGTTGTGGATGGTTTGTCCATCAATTGTAATCTCTGTGAATCCTTTTTCAGCTTTAGCTTTAACATCGTGATACCAATATTTCTTCCAGTCTTCTAGGTTTGAGAATTGGTTGTCTGAAACCTTTTTAATAATGAAATCATCACCCAATCTACCCTGGTTTTGTTTATTAGCTTCACCTTGGTATTTGCTAGATACATATCCGATAAATCCATTTTCATAGCCAAAGTAACCCCACATACGGAAGGCATTATGCTTGAATGATAATGAACCTGGAGCACCTTTGCTTGTATTACCACCATAAATACCAGCCATCATTTGAACATTAACATATGCTGAATTAGGCGTGAAGTCCTCTGGTCGGAACACACCATTACCCGGATTGTTATGTTTGGTCATTAAATTATTATCAACCAAATCATCAATACTTGCCAATGGTTTAGTTTTCTCTCCGTCATTTAGGTCACGAACTTTATCCCATTGGTGTGGAGCAGTTAAATTATTTAATCCATCAACATGTCTATCGACTCTGTCAATCTTCTTGAACCACTTGCTATTATCACCATTTAATTTTGGAATTACAGCATCTGCTTCAACATAATCCAACATCATTAACGCTTCATTGTAGTTTTTCATGTAGCGATCAATATCTTCACGAGTTTTAAGTTTATCAGGGTCATAGTTATACCATTGGTCACCATCATTTTCACGATGATAGGCCATGTTAAGACCTAGAGCACCATATTCACCGTTACTTGTAGATTTATCCGGTGTTTGCAACATACCTTGAGCATAGGCTTCGACGTCTGTACCTTGACGATGCTTATGACCACCGAAATAAAGCATTCTATCATTTACGTGTGTTGTTTCGTGAGTAAAGGCTAAAATACCAAACTGACTAATCATATCCGTCACCATAAACAAGACCTTGTCATCATTATTTGGATTAGGGAATATTGAGGCCATAGCGCCCATACGCCAGTCTCTATCATGGTGTCGCCATATTGGACCATATAATTCACGAATTGGGGCTACAGGGTTACCTTTACTGTCAAATCCTCGACGACCTACAGGAGAACCATTGTAGGTCTGGTTATCCCATACAGGTGTCGGAACCATTTTCTCACTCTTAAGCAATCTATCTCGTACATTTGGTAATGCTAAACGTGACCAGAAGTCAAGGTAAGTTTGTTGTGCATGTGCAACCTTATCAATTTCTTTTTTGAATTCATTTCTAGCTTCTTCTGTATACTTACCATATTTCTCAAAAGAGCTATAAGCCATTGTATTGTAAGTTGAAATCAAGAACATATGTGCATTCTTAAGCGTTAATAGAGGTAGGATCATACGATTATGAACT
Source organism: uncultured Streptococcus sp. (assembly GCF_963521255.1). Classification (GTDB taxonomy): domain Bacteria; phylum Bacillota; class Bacilli; order Lactobacillales; family Streptococcaceae; genus Streptococcus. The sequence continues at coordinate 26,804 of NZ_CAUQTU010000006.1, forward strand.
CCATTGTTCAAACCATCAAATGCACGATGACGTTTGTTAGCAAAATCAGGATTCGTTGTTTGAGGTTCTGATACATATACATTCTTAGCCGAATGGATAAACCAATCATTTAAATCAGTATCGTTAGTAAAGAGACGCATGTTGTAATCTAAGAAGCCATGTAATTCAGCTTTACCAATAGTTCCACCAATCATATCACGATAAGCATCCAAAGTTCTGTCGCCCTTGATATTTCGCTCACTTGATCCAATTCGAATCAAGAAATCAAGAAGGTCAACTGACTTACCATAAAAGTCAGGTTTAAACATCATCAAGTTCTTGATAGTCATATCTCCATACTTGATATCATAGTAACGGTTAAGGTAAGTAAGAGCCATCACGATTTTAGCTTTATTTTCATACACCTTCTTAACAAGTGCTTTCATAGCCGCTTCGTCATTATTTAATTGATGGTCAGCATTTTCAATCAAAGATTTGACCAATTTATCAAGATTAGCTTTCGTTTCAGCAAAACTTTCTTCGAGATAAAGGTCTCGGATATAACCGTTTTTACGTTCCTCTGTATTTTCTTCAGTTCTATCCCGATTACCCATCAAGGCACGTACTTCAGGAGAAATTAATTCAACAGTCGCTAACCTATCTTTAATGTCTTTAATCAATTGATCACGATTTTTATCAACCATGCTTGGTGTATAAACAATGTCACCCAATCCATCGATACTATACTCACGAACTTGCGCTACTTTAGACTCTTTGTGATGAACAGCTTTGATTTCTTTAGTCTTATCCGCATAGTGAATCATCACATGATCAATATCTGATAAATCGGTTACAAATTGTCCGTCTTTCATTCCTGTAACTGATAACACTTCTTTTGTCAACAAGTTTGAACCTTCAGTTAGTTTATTACCTTGGTTAACAATCCACTCTTTGTTGTAGAACGGTTGAAGCTTTTCAATGTTACGATATGCTAAATCACGTTCTGTTTTGTAGTCTTGAGTTGTCTTATACTCATCTTCTTTTCTTGTTAAACGATTTAAGCGGTTGACTATAGGTTCGTTGATTTCGTATTTATCTGCGGATATGCCTGTAGCTTCAATTTTAGATTTTGCCTCTTCTTCAGAAATAGGTTTAATACGATTTTTATCTTTTGAACGCTGGTAGCTAGAATTCCCATCACTGACACCTACTACAACGTAATTTCGTTTCACATTATTTCCTGTCCAATAGCCATCATCATAATCAATATCACTAGAACCATAGAAAATTTCACCATTAGATACTTTCATCATGGAAATTGAATCTTCAACGGAACCGTGATGCTTCATGCTTCCTACAACACCACCATTTTCGATTGGTTTAGCTACAGTAATGGTCCCTTTTGCTACTGATTTCTTAATCGCACCATCACGACTTACAGCACCGTTATCCCCACCGTTTTGTGAACTATAAGCAATTCCCGCAGCTTTTGCCTTATCACCGACAAGATTAGCATCCACATATGCTTTTTCTACTAAACCTTTCCAGTTTTCACCAACGATACCGGTCAAGTATTGTCCACCATCACCGACAGCAGTTACGTTACCGATAAAGGCCACATTTCTGAGTGTACCTTGGTTATCAATCTTATCAATAAATCCAGATACCCAGTTTCTACCTAATACGTTACCAGTCACTTTGACATCTTCGATTTTAGCGCCACCTTTAATAGTGTCGGCAATCGGTGCAATGCGGTCTGTCCAAGGCATATTGATATTTACATTCCCCAGATTTACTTTGGTTACTGTACCACCGATAATATTCTTGAATAACGGACGCTCCGTGTTATGGATGGTATAATGTTTCCCCTCCACACTTTTTAATGTACCTTTAAAATCACCATCAACATACCATTTCTTAGGTGTTGGTACATTCGTTGCATTCAAATCGGCACCGATTTTAAATGTACCATTTTTATCAGCATTCATAGCATCTACTAAATCTTTAAAATTATAGTAAACATTATCAACCTTAGGACGAGGTTTTTCAATGTAATGAATGTATTCATTTCTAGTTTTAGATGGGTCAACATGTTGAATCAAATCTTGGGCAGTTGCTGTAATTTTATAAAGTTCTTTTTCTTTTTCAGTCACCAACTCAATCTTATCAACTGCTAAACGTGTTACTTTATTATCACGACTAGTGATTTTTAAGTACATTTTCTTCACATCTTCATCTGAAGGTTTTTCAGTCATGAAATCACTAGGTGTTTCAGTACCATCGTCATTTACCTTCACTAAATTAGTAGATGCGATATTTTTAATTTCAACTTTTTTCAACTCTAAACGTAAAGGTTTTTCATCCAATTTAGACGTTTCATCACCTTCACCACGATTGTAAGTCATTGTTGTTGCAATTTTATAATCTTTAAATAAATCCAAACCTTGAATAGCATCTGTCAATTTTTCTTTAGATAAATCAACTCGCTTAACAACAGTGTCCCCATCTTTAATTTCAGTTATAATACTCTTGATTTCAGCATTACCTGTATTTTCAAGAGTGTAATCCAATTTAGCTGAACGAGCCATCGCATCTTCTGTTACCTTATCCAAAGTCAAAGTTGGTGCAACTTTTGTAGTATATTCAGGTAACACTGGTTGAACCTCAGGTTCTCCCTTTTCAGTTACAACAGCTTCTGGTAATTCTGCTTGAACCTCAGGTTCGCCTTTGTCGGTCACGACTGCTTCTGGTAAAGCTGGTTGAACTGCAGGTTCCCCTTTTTCAGTTACAACAGCTTCTGGTAATTCTTGTTGAACCTCAGGTTCTAACTTTTCTGAGACTACTGCTGCTGGCAATTCTGGTTGAACCTCAGGTTCCCCCTTTTCAGTTACAACAGCTTCTGGTAAGACTGTTTGAACTTCGGGTTCTCCTTTTTCAGTTACAACAGCTTCTGGTAAAGCTGGTTGAACTGCAGGATCCCCCTTTTCAGTGACTACGGCTTCTGGTAAAGCTGCTTGAACCTCAGGTTCTCCTTTTTCAGTGACTACAGCTTCTGATAAAGCTGGTTGAACCTCAGGTTTGCCCTTTTCAGTGACTACGGCTTCTGGTAAAGCTGCTTGAACCTCAGGTTCGTCTTTGTCGGTCACGACTGCTTCTGGTAAATCTTGTTGAACTTCGGGTTCTCCTTTTTCAGTTACAACAGCTTCTGGTAAGACTGTTTGAACTTCGGGTTCTCCTTTTTCAGTTACAACAGCTTCTGGTAAGACTGTTTGAACTTCGGGTTCTCCTTTTTCAGTTACAACAGCTTCTGGTAAAGCTGCTTGAACCTCAGGTTCTCCTTTTTCAGTGACTACATATGCTGGCAATTCTGGTTGAACTGCAGGTTCGCCTTTGTCGGTTACGACCGCTTCTGGTAATTCTGGCTGAACCTCAGGTTCGCCTTTCTCTGCTACAATTTTGGGTTGCTCAACTGGCGAAACAGTTGATGCTGGAGAAACCGACGAAACAGTTCTCTCATCAAGCTCCAAGTAACCAACATATCTGTAACCAGAAATTTGCAACACACCATCACGTCCAAACTCATGGATGTTAGCATTCAAATTAAGTGCTGAAGTAGTTGATAGTGTAACTAAGCCTGTCGCCCTACAATCAAAAATGTAGCTATTTTTTTATTTCTCTTATCTTTTGTAATAACTACAACAAGACTACCGATGGTCAATAAACCAAATACAGTCATAATAGATTGTGATTGACCAGTATTTGGTAGTGCGTCTTTCTCATAAACCAAAGCATATGATTCTTTTGAGTCGTCAGGTCTACCTTGTTTGAGCTGATCACGTTCAGTTTGTGTCAAATTACTATAATCCAAGTAGTGATAAGTCGATGCACCAACAATTGACGGAGCGAATAAAAGACTTCCCAAGAATACTGAGCCAACAATACCTTTTATTTTCCTAATGGAAAATTTATCTTTTTTTAATAATGACAATTGTAATCCTCTACCTTTACTTTTAATTTCCTAATAGCAAACACTATTTTTTATTCTCAAAAATTGAACTTCTAAAATCATTCGTTTGATCGAGATAAGCTTTATATATTGCCTGTTTAAGTTTATGAACTCTACTTCTTTCTGGATATATATTCACAAGATAATCCTCAGCATCTTCATTGACAGCAGTAGTCATCATTCTTTGAAGCGCATTTATATTTGTTATTGTCACTCTATCTTTTCTGAACCAATCTCCATTTGGGTTAATGAAGCTAATGCTCATTAATTTATTAAATTTAGCTATTCGCTCATTATACATTGCTTTTTTGAAATCAATCCATGATTTATATTCATTATTAAACACTTTCTTAAGCACTAAATCATCAGTTACATTACCGATTTTTTTACCATATGATGTAATAACGTCACCATTTGCTTTTGCTTCTTCTGCGTATTGATTAGAAATATATGGTACCATTCCATCTTTAAAACCTTTTGCAGCTAACAACTCGAACGCCATACGACGTCCCATTAAATCACCAGGAGTTCCTTTATCATTACTTAGAGCAGAATATATTGGTGAAAATAGTTTAATTGTATAATAGCCATTTCGTTTAAAGGTATTATCATTGTCATTTTCATATCCTCTTCTTGTAATAACATCATTTTCAATTAGACTATTAAATGTCGTTAATTTGCTAAGTTCACTATCATTTAAGTAACGAACAACATTAGTTGCATAAACCTTACTTCCATCTGGATCTGTTTCAAATTTATTTTCTATTTTTCTCAATAACTCGTTTTTCTTATCAATCTCTAATTTAACAACTGCATTACCTTCTAGATATTCTAGCATATAAATTACATCAAACATATTATGCATATATTTTTGCAAATCTTCTGCATTATTAAATCGTTTTGTAGGATCTTTTACCTGAAGTCTAGTTGGATTTTCTGCTTCTTCATACTTCAATATAGAGTTAATCGTAATAGTAGGATCGTATGGATGATCAGGAGCTTGTAACAATCCTTTAGCATAAAACTCTGGTCCAAGTCCATTCCTTCTTCCATATCCTCCAAGATAAATTTCTCTATCTGAGTTATGCGTCATTTCGTGTGTATAAGTTACCGCACCATCTTTATCAAGCATACGATATGCCATATAGTAGAATGCATCTCCCGTAGCATATGCTCCATTAGAATTATGAACAACATTATTTCCTGCCGGACCGAAGAAATGTTTTATTGCTGGATGATCAGTTTCAAAAGTTGCTTGGTATGTATCTTTATCTTCTTTTTCATCTGTACCAAATCTAAATGCATCATAGACTAGAACACTTCTATATAATTTTTCTTTATTTTTATCATCTAGTATTTTATACCAGTAATCATAGTGATCTCTGAATCTAGTAGCCGCTTCTCTAGCTTTTGCCTCAACATAGTTATTTAAATTATTTCCTGCTGGATGTTCTTTACTTCTATATCTATCATAAGCACCAAATCCTATAGTCGAAATGTTGGCTATAATAAACACCGATTTTTCAGGTAATGTTAATAGCGGCAAGACCATACTTGGGTATTTCCAAGATGGGCTAGTTAACCTATCATATACCCCTATAGATTGCGGAGTGCCTGCTTTTGATTGTTTATCACTTACCTCTTTAATCGTAGATTTTTCTTCTACTATATAGGCTTTAGTTTGTTCTTTAAACCACTCGTTATTGGTTTTATCTGGCACGAATGCTTGTCTATATTTTTCTAATGCATCAAATAAATTATTAGTTTTATAATTTTTCGCTAATAAAACATTATAAGTTATAACATTATTTTTCGCTAGTAGATTATTATATCCAGATTTACCTAGTTCGATAACATTATCTAAAGCTGAACTATTTGATTTACCGAAGAAATCCAAGTGATACATAACTAAATCTTTTGCTTTTGTTTCACCATATTTGAAATTGTACCAACGCTCTAAGTATGTTAATCCTAGAAGTAAAGCTTCTTTATTATTTTTAATTTTCTCAATTACATAATTATCTATTATTCTGTTGGTATTTTCTGCTATTGCAGCATCTGCAGTAAGTAGTTTCGTTAAACTGTCTCTCAAATCACGTTTTGTAGTATTGAATTGATCTTCTAAATATAATTCCGTTAAGCTAACATCCTTAGAAACATCTAATACTTTTCTTATTGCCTCTGATTTATATTCTACACTATTTAATGCTGGTAATACTTCATCTAAAATATTTTGATAATTGCGAAGTAATGTATTCGGTGTGTAAATTAAATTTGTATTGCCTATTCTATACTCTGCTACATTTGAAAAATCACTTTGATAATTTACATTAAGTTTCTCTGATGTATTGTCTGCGTAATATAGTAATAATTTATTTATACTTGATTTGTATTTGTTAATATCACTAATTACTTCGTTATCTTTCATTGGAACAACTGATAATAATTCTTTATTATAAAGATTACTACTTGCCTCTACTAAATTTCCGTACTTAACTATTGTTTCTCTATTATAGAACGGTAATAGTTTTTCTATATTTTTATATACTTTTTCTTTAGATGAAACGGCATTCTCAAGATTTCTATAGTCAGTTACATATCTAGAAGAGAAATTAAAGTCTTCTGTTTTAATAGTATTTTTAGATACAAAAGAAGCTTTTTTCTCATTAATCTGTGCGTCTTCTAATACTTCTCCTCTTTGAACATCAGAATCCTTAGTTAAGATTTCATCATCTTCTGCTACTACGTTCACAACCTTATTATTTTTGTTGCTATATACATGTTTTGCTTTCATGTCAGTGAAATCTTTTCCAGTTATAGCATTACCGTTTGTAACATTAACGTCGCTTAGTACATTAGAAAGTCGACCAGATTTTTCTAATCCTCCAGCTGGATCCCAAAGATTACCAACTACTCCACCAACGTTTGCAAAACGTTGAACATTATTAAGATTTCCTTCAGCATAACTATTACTAATTAGTGCACTATCTTCTACTGCACCAACTATTCCACCAATAGACTGATCACCTTGCGTTGCATTCGTCGCCATATAGATAGATGCAATCGATTTATCAATCAAACCACTCGGGCCAGAAAGTTTACCTACTAAACCTCCGATTTGATAACTAGCAACTGTTTTATATGTATTAGTTATTCTGCCTGTATAGCTACTGTTAGAAATAGTAGAATTATTAACTTGTGATACTAATCCTCCTATTCCATGTTCACCAGCTATCGCTCCATCAGCATGAACATTACTAATTACAGTTCTATTTCTCGCTTCTTTCGCTAATGTTGCAGCATCTTCTTTTGATGAAATATTGGCATCTTTTATTGAAATATCTTTTACTGTAGCGCTATTTAGCACATTAAATAGTGGTTTTTTCAGGTTATATATAGCGTAATACTTATTATTATTTTGCCCTATTAATGTTCCATGGAATTCATTTTTCACATAACTTTCTTGACCATCTGGAAGTTCAAGTTCACGAGCATCCATAGTTGCACCTAAACGGAATGTGCCATTAGGAGTGTTATTCATTGCATCTACTAAATTTTTAAACGATGTATAGACACTAGTTTCACTTTGCTGAGTTTTTGGTAAATAGTATGTATAATTTTCTAGTACATTATTATTTTCATGTTGTATCAGATTATTTACACTTGCTACTATTTTATAAACATCTCTATTATCTTTATTAGCATTAGTAATGCTTGTAACTGGAAGCATCACATCTTTAAAGTTCTCTGATTTTACTTTCATGAAATAATTTTCTGGATCGTTTGGCACAGAAACTAGTGAAGTTACATGTCGATACTTATTACCATCTTTTGAATATAGTTCTACAGAAGATATATTTCTAAGTTCTAATTTCTTAATAACTTCTTTTTCTTCTTTAACATCGTCTTTTTTCTCATCTTTATGACGTTCTAGTGAATCATATGTTGGAGTAATTTCAGTACCTGCGATAATACTCTTAATCCAAGATAATTGTGTAGGAGATAAAATCAATCCTCCTGAGCGATTTTGTGCTCCATTTTGGTGGACACCAATAACTTCACCATTAGCATTAAATATTCCTCCACCACTCATACCAGGATTTCCACCTTGATATTGAACACCGTAGGTATTATTCGCATATTTTTGTTCCATTTCTACCGTAGTATCTTTTAAGTGCGTATATTTCCCACCTGGATATCCATGAACATTTAGTTTGTCATTAAGATTTACTTTAGTATAATTTTTAACTAAGTCTACATGTTCTCTGTCAGTTGTTTCAGGTAGCTTAATCACTGCTAAATCGTAGATAAATCCTTTTGGATAATCTTGTTTATTATAAAAATGGATATCATTAGCAGTAAAGCTTCCTTTTCGCCCATCGGGAGTTACCCATCCATATTCGTTTTTAGCTTTATCACCTCTAAATTCACCCGTAGTATTATCAGTAGAATTATGAATGAAATTATGAGCGACTGTTAAAAGTACATTTGGTGCAATAAAAGTCGCTGATCCCACTCCAGTTCCCCTTGACGAATCTGTAATAAAGGTCATATTAATTAATGCACTAGATTTTTTCTGAATACTCATTTCTTCTGGTGTATTAGTATTTTCATTATTTGGTTTAGTATCTTCTGTACTTGGCTGTTCAATACTTCCAGAATACTCTCTAGTTGCTTCTACTTTCTCTGGTTCAACAATAGCGCCAGCTTGTATGCCTGTGTACTCTTTTGGTGGTTCTACTTTTTCTGGTTCTACTATGGCTCCTGACTGAACTCCTGTATATTCAGGTAGCGGTGCAACCTGCTCTGGCTCGACTATTGTTCCAGACTGGGTGCCGGTATATTCTGGTTTTTCAGCTGTCTCAGGGGCTACAACAGCTCCCGATTGCTCACCTATATATTCTGGTAAGGAAGCATGGGTCTCTGGTTCGACGATGGCACTAGACTGAGTCCCCTTGTACTCTGGTTGTGGAGTTACTTGTTCTGGTTCTACTAAAGCTCCAGCTTGCACTCCTGTATATTCCTTCGGTGATTCTACTTTTTCTGATTCTACTAACGCTCCAGCTTGTACTCCTGTGTATTCTCTTGGTGATTCTACTTTCTCTGGTTCTACTAACGCTCCAGCTTGTACTCCTGTGTATTCTGAAAGTGGAGCTACTTGCTCTGATTCGACTATTGCTCCAGCTTGTACTCCTGTGTACTCTTTTGGTGGTTCTACTTTTTCTGGTTCAACTATTGCCCCAGCTTGTACACCTGTGTATTCTGGCAGTGGTGCTACTTGTTCCGGCTCAACGACCGCTCCTGCTTGCACCCCTGTATATTCGGATAGCGGTGCTACTTGTTCTGGTTTAACGACCGCGTCAGCTTGTACTCCAGCATATTCCGGTTCAACTTTTTCAGGTTCAACAATAGATCCGGCTTGTACACCTGTATATTCTGGTTTTTCATGAACTTCTGGTACACCTTTATCACTTACAACTGCTTCGGGTAATTCAGGTTGGACTGCTGGTTCACCCTTATCAGTCACAACTACTTCTGGCAACTCAGGCTGAACTTCTGGTACACCTTTATCACTTACTACAGATTCTGGTAAGGCAGGCTGGACTGCGGGTTTAACTATTGCCCCAGCTTGTAGATCCTTATGTTCTGTGATGGTCTCAGGTTGTTCCGTCATTACTTGAGGTTTTTTAGTACCTTTTTCAACTATTCTTGTAACAGGCGCAGTCGTTGAAGTTGAAACAATTTCTCGTGAAACTTCTTCCTTGTTTACAGAGAATACTCTGATGACTTCAACTTTCTTACCTAATTTACCTTCTTGTTTTACTCTTACAGTTCCTTCAGCTAAATCAGAATTCTCCTGAACTTTTTCTTGAAAATCTATTTTTGTTTCTATAGTTTCGTTACGATATAAGAGTTCAGGTTTATGCAACTGACCTGATAGAACTTCATCCTGTGGACTTAGTGTATTTACGCCAGTCTTTTCTTTTGGAGAAATCTTCTCCTCTTTCTTCGTTTCTGGATTCTTATGTTCTGCCAACTGTGCTTGAGAATCTGAAGATTGTTTCTCTTCTTTTCTTGGATTCGTTAATTCTGTAGAAAGAGGTTTTTCAACTACTTGAACTTCTGTCGGCTTAGTTGAAGAAACAGGTGTTTGTTCCTGAATAGTTTGTACTGTTGATGGATTCTCTACAAAATTCGGTGTAACACTATATTCCACCTTTTGTTGTTTTGTAGGAGTGGCTACGGATTTCTCTTGATTATTTACGTTAGAATCAGAAGTCGTTTTTCCCTCTTTGATATATCCAATATATGTGTAACCTGAAATGTCTTTAGGAAGAGGCAATTTTTCTCCAGAAGTCAATTCATAGTCAGTATTGTAATTTAGCAAAAGATTATTTTCTAAAGCATGAGCGGATACAAGAACACCATTTCCTATTCCTGCAATCAATACTAAATGTAGTACCGTTTTATTCTTGACCTTTTTCTTAGAGACGGCAAAAACTAAAATTCCCAGAGCAGCTAAGCTAGCACCAGCAACTAGGGCTTGCATCTCATTCTTGCTTCCAGTATTTGGCAATTCCCCCAGTTGATTTTGGGAATTTAATTTATAAACAAGATAATAAGTCTCATCATCATTCTCCACGTATGTCGGAATATCATAGACAAGCTTATTCTGCTCATCTGATGATAGCTCTGACTCTGTCACATATTTATAGTGAACACCTTTAGTCTCTTGAGCATCCACAGATGAGCTAGCTAATACAGACATAAAAAATAAACTTGAAATCGTTGCAGATACAAGTCCTACTGATAATTTTCTAAATGAAAAACGTTCTTGCTTTTCACCAAAGTACTTTTCCATTATTCCTCCTTGAAATAAGATTTAAAAATATGTAAGGTAAGTTTTATTATATTAGCTTGTTATCTTATAAAAAGGTAACACACTTCGATTATACTCTTAATTTACCAAAAAGTCTTAAAATTGCGTTACGTTTTCATACTTTGTTTTATATATAAAATACCAAGTAATAATGTTTGCAATTTCCTATTTTCTCTTTTTGGATAAAATGTAACCTACCATGAAATTTCCACGGTAGGTGTTACTTATATCAATAATCGTTCTAAAAATGGTTTAATACAGTTGATGAGGATTCCTTCTATCCAGTTTTCTTGTGCTGAGGAGAGATGCTCTGCTTGAAGGCTTTCTTTTAGAAAATATCGAACTTGTTCTGGTGTGATTTCAAACTCAAAGGCTTTCATTTTATAGAAAAAGTCGAGCAGATGGTCTGACAGATATTCGGTTGAAAAGGGAACTTCTCCACTTTTTCGATATTCTAACATGAGCCGAGCAAATCGGGCTTTTTCTTCAGGAAGCTCACGGAAATAGGAATTGAGGAGCCAGGTCTGCTTCTGTTTTCTTTCAATTGGATCTTGACTGGCAATTCGTTGGTCTTTTTCCAACTCTTTTTGGTATTGTTTGGCCTTGATAGCCCGTTCTGTCCGATTTTTACCAAAAATAATTTTCTCCCACTTGCGTTCTTCTTGGGTTAGGGTTTCTGTAAAGCCAAAGTAATCTTGATAGGCACGCTCTGCTGGGCCCATAGCTAGAACCAGATTATCTGCATATTGCTTGGCGATTCTATCTCTCTTTTTGCGCTCTTTCTCAGCCTGGATACGGAGTTCTTGCTCGTAGTCAATTTTCTCCTTACCTAGCTTTACAAGATAGAGTTGGTCATCTGGTTTTCCAAGTAAGAAGGGTTTGATACATTTTTCAAGAACTTCTTCCATACGAGCCTTTTTCTTTGGCTCCGCCTTGGTCCAACTTCCTCCCTGAAAGACTTCTAGGAAAAGCTGGTAGTCTCTCTCAGGTGTAAATTGATTGCCGCGATTAGGCTTGAAAACATCTTTTTCCCAGAGCCATTTTAGAAGTCGCTCGTCAAAGTCACTTTTATTGATCTTGATTTTCTCCTTTTTCTGGGCTTTTCTGGTCAGATTTTCAACCTTTCTGAGCAGTTTTTCTTCCTCTTCCAGTTGCTGGTCAAGGGACAATCGATGAAAATGACGAACACAGTCGCTACCAATTGGAAAGAGGCGTTGACCTGTGACACCGTTAAAGAGTTCGTAGGCGTACTTGATGGCATTTCCACAGACACAATTGCTACGGCCAATACCGTTAAAAATCAAGGAAACTTCATTCCATTCCTTGGTAGCTTGTTCCCAAGTATCAGCTTTTGAAGCCTGTAAAACCGCATCATGCAGGGATTTTCTAACTGGGAGTGTCATGAGGTCTCCTTTCTAGATTATACTTTTACAACTTGAACCTCGTCTTTACCGAGTAAAATCAAGTATTTTTCAATATTTTCAATCGAATAGGCTCGGGATAAAGCCTCTCCGTATAGTACTAACTGACCACAATAGCGGTCTATGAGTTGACTTGGTTCATCATAGCGGTCTGTCTTATAGTCGAACAGAACGATTCTGTCCTCGTAAAGCAGATAGCCATCAAGGATACCACGGACAACAAAGTCTTCCTGACTCTTTTGGTCTCGTTTGAGCATGGAGAAAGGTTGCTCGCGATAAAGATGGTTGGTATTGGCAAGAATTTCCTGACCGAGTGCTGTGTCAAAGAATGCAAGAATTTTAGCAAGATTGATCTTGTCTCTGACAGTTGGGCTGGTTTGAACTTGTTTAAGAGTTTCTGTCAGGCTAGCAAGCGTTGGTCGCTGGCTGAGGTCCATTCTCTGCATGAGTTCGTGGGTAGCACTACCAATTTCAGCTCCAGTTACCTTTTCTTTGCTTGAAAAATCTGGCAAATCAAAGTTGATTTTCTTGTCTACTGACTGGCCTTGACCTGCAATCTCGACACCTTCCATATCCATAACTGGTTCGTAGAATTTCTTGATTTGACTTGGTGTTTGAACACTAGGAAGTTCAATGGCTGCACGGTGAATACTATTATAAACTTCCACCTCTTTCAGCATTTCAAGAGCTTCTTTAATGGTTTCTGACTGACGATTGTCTGCTTGGGAGCTATCTTGGAGAGGACTTTTGTTTTCCAACTGACCGATAGCTTCTCTAGTCAGCTGATCTTCACCAACAAAACGATAGCTAAAGTTGAGATGATCCTTGGCAAACACTTTACTGATAGCCCAAAGCCAATCTTGGAAATTCCGTGCTTGCAGTCTAGTATTGCTATTTAGTTTTCCATTTTTAGCTGCTGGGTATTCCTTGGCTTCCAGCTTTTCGCGAGAACCCTTGCCGACAAGATAGAGCTTTTTCTCAGCCCGCGTCATGGCAACATACAGCAGACGCATCTGCTCTGAATAGCTAGCTAGCTGTAATTCCTCTTCATTCTGCCTATAGGTCAAGCTAGGAATGGAGAGTTTGATGGTTTTAGGATAGTGCTCTTCCACTGCTCCTGTATCTATCTTGGCAATATACTTGACACCTAGTCCATTTTTACGGCTGAGAATGACTTCTGACATAGAGTCTTGCTTGTTGAAATCTTGATCCATATTGAGGATAAAGACGTAAGGAAACTCCAGCCCTTTACTCTTGTGTATGGTCATGAGCTCTACTGCATCTTTTGGCGGTGCGATGGCCACGCTTGCAAGATCGTGCTGGGCTTCTAGGACCTTGTCAATCATACCAATAAAACGTGACAAGCCTTTGAAATTGCTCTTTTCAAACTGGTCAGCTCGCAGTGCTAGAGCATAGAGATTAGCTTGTCTAGCAGGACCATTTGGCAAGGCTCCAACATAATCATAATAAAAACGGTCATTGTAAATCTTCCAAATCAAGTCATAGAGGGAGTGGGTTTTGGCATACAAGCGCCAAGAAGCCAAGATATCCATGAATTGCTCTAGTTTTTCAGCTAGAGCTGTGTGAATCAAATTTCTATGGCTACTTGCCTGTTTTTGAGCATTGACCAGTTTCTCATAAAGATTCTCTTGAATTTTATCATCTGCTTTCTGAAGGGACAAACGTGCTAACTCGTCCTCATCAAAGCCAAACATTGGAGACTTCATAAGGGCAACCAAGGCATAGTCTTGCAGGGGATTGTGAATGACACGAAGGGTGTCTAGCATGACTTGCACTTCTAGGGACTGGAGATAATTGTTTTGCTCGCCGTCAGTTTTGACAGGAATTCCGTACTCAGACAAGGCGAGGAGAATCTGGTCATTTCGACTGCGACTGGAGGTCAGAAGGGCAATTTCTTTAAAGGCAACACCTTTTTCCTGATGGAGTTCCAGAATCTCCTTGATGACCAGGCGCATTTCGCCTGTTAGTTTCGTTTCTGTTTGACTCTCTTCTTCCTCACCTGTATCGTCCTTGTCGTAGAGGAGAAATTCTGCCTTGTTATCTGGATTGGGAGTCAGTTTGGTATTGGCAAAAACAAGCTGGTGCATGTTATCATAGTTGATTTCGCCGACCTCTTGGTCCATGAGACGTTCAAAGACATCATTGGTTGCTGATAGCACTTCTGAACTACTACGGAAATTTTCCTTGAGGAGAATCAGCTTGCCTTCGTGTGGATTTTGCGCATAGCGTTGGAACTTTTCATTGAAAATCTGCGGATCTGCCTGACGGAAACGGTAGATAGACTGCTTGATATCTCCCACCATAAAGCGATTGTGTCCATTAGAAAGTAATTCCAGCATCCGTTCTTGAATATGGTTGGTATCCTGATACTCATCGACCATGACTTCGTGGAAACGCTCCTGATAACCCTCACGGACTTGCGGGAAATTCTCTAAAATCTCAATGGTGTAATGGCTGATATCAGCGAATTCAAAGGCATTTTCCTGACGTTTACGCTGACGATAAGCTTCCACAAAATCACTCATGAAGGCTTGGAAGGTTTTAGCTAGTTCCCATGTGTCTTGATGGTAACGTTCTTGATAGTCGAGAATCGTTATCTGGTCTGACAGTTGTCCTAGTTTAGCAAACTGGGTCTTTCTTTCTTCGTTGTAGGCATCCGCCAGTGGCTTCAAATCAGCCTTGCGACTAGCATTAGTCAGGGCCCGACCGTTTTTCTCTTTAGAGATGGAGACAACACGCGCAAGCACTGCTTGATAAGCCTGACTATCGGACTCTTGATTTAAGGAGCCAATTTCATCCAGAATCAACTGAACATTTTCTAAATAGGGAGCCTTTGCAAACTCCTTGGCATCATTATCCAGATGATAACGAAAAAAGCTTTCCAAATCCCAAAGGGCTTGCTGGATTTGTGTGATCAGTTTTTCTTTTTCACTGGTAAAATCAGCCTCTTCAAAACCTTTGAGGAAAGATTCACTTAACCATTTCTGAGGATTGCTGGTGGATTGGAGGAAGTCATAGATTTTATAGACTTGCTGGCGCAGCCCCCGTTCATCCTTGCCACGCCCAGCAAAATTTTTCAGCAAATGACTAAAGGTATCTTTCTGTTTACCTTGATAATGCGCTTCAAAGACCTCATGAAAGACTTCGTTTTTTAGAAGAAGTTGCTCGCTTTGGTTTTGTAAAATACGGAAATTAGGCGCAATATCAATCAGATAGCCATGTTTGCCAAGGAATTTTTGTGTGAAAGAGTCCATGGTTCCGATGGCTGCGTTGGGTAGATCTGCCAACTGGCGTCCCAAGTGTTGTTTGAGGTCGACATTATCCGTTTCTTGGATTTGTTGGCTGATTTTTTTCTCCAAACGTTCTTTAAGCTCTGTGGCAGCCTTAACGGTAAAGGTTGAGATAAAGAGTTGACTGATTTCCACTCCACGCGCTAATTGATCTAGAATGCGCTCGGCCATGACAAAAGTCTTCCCAGAACCAGCCGACGCTGAGACAAGGATATTCTGAGCAGAAGTATAGATGGCTTCGATTTGCTCGGCAGTTTTTTTTTGTTCCTTGCTCGAGTGCGCTTCTGCTTCTTGCAATTTTTGAATTTCCTCCTCAGTTAAAAAGGGAATGGGCTTCATCGATTCAACTCCTCTCTTATTTTTTCAAACCAAGCTTGCTTGAGTTTTTCTCCGACCAGACGCTTGTCGTCAGCCAAGTCCAACTTTTCTAGGAAACGGGCTTGGCCTAAGTGGTAATTGGCTTCAAAGCCTGTGATGGCTTGATGTTGCTGAACATACGGTGCAATACTTCTGCCATTTTCAGTATAAGGGTTAATGGCGAACTGACCTGCTAAAATCTTCTCAGCTGCTTTCTTGTAAAGTTGGGCATTGTAGTCCAGTAGGAGCTGGAATTCCTCATCTGTCAGCTGGTTGGCCTTGTTTTTGTTGTAAAATTCGCCCAAATGACTGCTTTCTTTTTCTAAAAAGAGTCCTTGGTATTTCATAGACTTGCTAGCTTCTACTACTGCACCTGCCAGACTTTTAACGGCCATCAGAGATTGAACAGGTTCAGCCATTTCCAAGTACATGGAACCGAAAAAGTTGTTCTCTCCTTCTCTTTTTAAGGCAGCTAAATAGGTTGGCAACTGGGAATTGAGGCCATTAAAGAAATGAGGAAACTGGAACTGAGTTAGACTGGATTTGTAGTCTACCACTCCTATCGCCCCATCAGCTTTCAAACGGTCAATCCGGTCAACCTTACCTCGTACAAAGACACTGCGACCATTGTCCAATTGAATAAAGGCCTGCTCTTTGCCGCCAAAATTCGCTTCCTCTTTGATGGTTTCGATGGCTGGATTGTGTCGGAGAATATGTCCAGTCGTCCGTGCTACATCAAGCAGAACTTCCTTGGTGAACTGGGCTTCTAAACTTTCTTGATAAATAGCCTCAAAATCGCGTTCCTGACTGGTTTCTTGGATAGCTTGTTCTAGACGTTGGTCAAAGGAATCTTCATCAGGTAATTGCAAGGCCCGTTCAAAAATACGGTGCAAGAAATTTCCGTGACTGCGGGCATCAGGACGTAGGCGCAATTCCTCCTGCAAGCCTAGAACATAACGGAGGAAATAACTGTATTGGTTTCGGTAAAACTCCGTCAAACCAGACGTAGACAGGTAAAATTCCTGATCAGCTGGATAGAGAGCCTGCAAGGTATCCTTGGTCAACTGCTTACTGCTTGGACTGGTTGGGAGGGCTGGATTCTCCAAACCTTGCTGGTCTAGTTTTTTACCCATGACACGCGCCAGAACCTTAATAAATGTCAAATCTTGCTCAGTCTCACTCATATCGCCCTGCTGGTGATAGGCAACCAGACTAGATAAAAGACTGTGATATGAACCCATATCTTCCTTAGACAGCCCTTTGTGATTCATCCTCTTCTCTTTTCGACTAAATCCAAAATGGACCAGCTCTTGAAGATAGGCTGACTCCTTACTTTCACTTTCGTTAAAAAGGCTTGGAGCTGACAAAATCAACTGCTTACGCGCAGAATTGACCAAGGAAAGCATAGTATAGCGATTTTTCTTGAGATTTTCACTGCTGGCAATCAGTAATTGCGCCCCATCTTCTGTAGCTTGGTTTAAGCTCTGTCTTTCTTCGTCTGTCAAAAGACTGGTGTTTTGCGCAATTTTTGGTAAATTGTCCTGAGTCAGCCCAATGGCATAGACAAAGTCAGCCGTTAAGGGCGCAATCAAATCGTAACTCTGCACCAGAACGGTGTCCACTGTCGCTGGAATGGTACGGTATTGAGATAGGCTCATTCCAGAATGGAGCAAGGCTAGGAAGTCTTCCATACTAACCTGTGAACCAGCAAAAACGGTCGCAAATTGTTCTAAAACATGACAGAATGCCTTCCAAACTTCGGCTTGTCTTTCCTGTTCTAGGACTTCCATAGTGGCTGTCAAATCTTGTAACTGCTTAGTTACTGCTCCTTCTTTTAGAAAGACATTCCACTTTTGCAAGAGATTTTCAGACTTTTGTTTTCGGCTAGCAAAAAGAGTCTCAAGAGGTGTTAAAACACGCAGACGAAGAGCATTTAAACGTTCTAGATTAAATTTTCCATGGTGGGATTTGGTAAAGGTTTGCTGAAAGGCTGGCAAGCCATTGATACCAAGATAACGGATATATTGCTCAAAAGCATCAATATCGGCCTGACTGCAGTCTGTATACAGACCTGTTCTAAGAAGGTTAATCAAATCCTCCTGACGGAAACGATAGCGTTTTAAAGCCAAAATAGACTCAACAAACTGAGTCAAGGGATGATGAGCCATGGATTCGCTTCTACCAAGATAGAAAGGAATCTGATACTGGTCAAAAATCGTTTTTAGAGATAATTGATAAGAAGCTACATCCCCCAAAAGAATACGAAAATGCTTGTAGCTCAGGTCTGGATTGGCATGTAATTTCTGACGAATGCTACGGGCTACTAGCTCCAACTCCTCCTTTTGCGTCAAGCAAGACCAGATTTGTAAGTTGTCACGGTCCTTCTCATCGACATCCAATGTTAATTCTGAAAAGTCATAAGAAGACTCCAGCAAACGAGAGGCCTTATCAAAACTATCCATCTTTTCATGAGTTTGAGAACAATCCAGAGCAGACGTTTGGTATTTAGAGGCTAGATGATGGAGAAAGTCCACACTGGCTTGATAGAGATTGCCTTCAGCGAATGGACTGGTATAAGCTTTCTTACTAGCATAAGCCCCAATAACGATCTCAACACCCTTGCCATGAAGTAGATCCACAATCCGCTCTTCCTCAGCAGAAAAACGAGTAAATCCATCAATAACCAAGGCGATTTGAGTAAAATCACTACTAACTTTGTCATTCTCAATAGCCTCAATCAAATGGGACAACTGACTTCCTTGAGCTAACTGGCCTTGATTGAGATAAGCCGTTACCTTCTCAAAAATCAAGAGCAAATCGGCCCTCTTGTCCTCATCCGTCAAACTCTCCAAGTCCAAAAAACTCATCTGAGCTTTGGTCATCTCGTGGTAAAGATCAATCAACTGCTGGATAAACTGAGGATCTTGTTTAATCGCACCATAAACTCGTAACTCTTTGGAATCAAGTTCAGCAAGGCATTTATAGAAGGCCATCCCAAGGCCGATGTCATCAAGACTGGTCTTTGTAGGCAAGTCATTTAAAACCAGGTAACGAGCCATCTGAGCAAAGCGCGTGACGGTAATCGCAAAAGAAGCCTGCTGGGACAAGCATTCCAGCACGGCGCGTTCCTTTTCAAATGAAAGAGAGTTGGGAGCAATGTAGAAAACCCGCTTACCAGTAGCAACCAGCTCTTCCGCCTCTCTGGTCAAGATTTCTGTCAAAGAAGTCCGAATATCAGTATACAGTAATTTCATCTCTGCCTCGTTTGGTTTATCAAAGTTTCTTACTCTATTATAGCAAAGTTCTCTTCACAGTCCAAATCCAAAATTCTAGTTGAAAATCATTTAACTAGCAAATCAATCATACTTCATCATCCACTTTCATATAATGAAAGATATAGAGGAAAAAGTCTTTGGAAACTTCAAAATGTCCATAACGAAGCCGAGAAGTATAGTCTTTCCATTCAGGATGTTGTCTGGTTATTTCTATGGAACAATCTTTGACTGGTTGATAATACTCAACATTTCGTCTAAAGGGAAAGAATCCTTCGAACTGCTCTACTTGATAGGCTTTGTCGTCTATAATCTTACCTACAGCCACAAAAGTCTGTAACTTATCCTGACCGTTCATATCGTATTTTGGACTATAGTATAAAAGATAGTCACCTTTTTTCATACGGTTTAAAGGGCCACCCTTCCCATGACAGACCTGACAAAAATTCCCTTCAACTCCTCTTAAAACATGATTCTTCGAAACAACTCCGACCCAATATCTAGGCATTTTTCTCCTCCAACACTGCTAACATGCGATTAAAACTTTCTCTATCGTTAGAAAGTTTTTCAAAAAATTTTTCATCAATCCCTTCTACTAAGGGTAAAGCTTGATTGACCTTCTCTGCGCCAGACTTCGTCACTGAGACAAGTTTTGCCCGACTATCCTTTGGATGCTGATCACGTCTAATGTAGTTCTTCTTCTCCAGTAGCCTAACAATCTGGGAAACCGTCATGACATCCATTCCAGTGAACCGAGCAATATCAACTTGCGTTACATATTCCTCTCTATTAGACAGAAACAAGAGAGAGGTTAAAACGATAAATTGGGGCAAAGTGAGGCCAACTGATTTCAAAACTCTTTTTAAGTTGCTTTCCCACTTGTTGTAGACTTTGATGAAAAGAAGACCTGTAGACTCTGTTTCATCATTTTTGTAAATTGAATTAAAGTGATACTTTGACATTATTTCTCCTTAAATATTAAGTATACATATTATATAAGAATTTATTTTATTTTTCAAGAAAAAGAAAGTGAAATGTTACAATTCTGTCAGACATTTTATAGTCTATATGCTATAATAAAAGCAAAACACCTAGAAAAGGAAGTCTTATGATTAAACTACTAGCCTTGGATATGGACGGAACCCTCCTCAATGAAGCCAAGGAAATCCCACAAGCTCACATTACTGCTATTCACCAAGCTATTGAAAAAGGTGTCAAACTGGTTCTCTGTACGGGGCGCCCCCTTTTCGGTGTCCTCCCCTACTACAAAAAACTGGGGCTGGACCTCCAGAATGAGTATGTGATTGTTAACAACGGTTGTTCAACTCACCAGACAAGTGACTGGGGACTAGTTGACTGGCAAGAACTGAGTCCAGCTGACATCGAATACCTCTATGATTTAGCTGAAAAAAGTGATGTTCAGTTGACTCTTTTTGATGAGGAACATTATTTTGTCCTCGGTGGCAAGCCAAATCAAGTCATCCAAAACGATGCTAAGTTAGTCTTTTCAGACCTGACTGAAATTTCTCTTGAGGAAGCGACTAGTGGCAAGTACCGTATGTTCCAAGGGATGTTTTTAGGGACAAAAGAGCAAACAGATGATTTTGAAGATCGTTTTGCTGGGGAACTCTGCCAACGATTTAGTGGAGTTCGTTCACAGCCTGTCATTTATGAAGCCATGCCACTTGGTACGACAAAGGCTACCGCTCTTTCTCGACTAGCAGATATTTTGAAAATTGATCCATCAGAAACCATGGCTATGGGCGATGCTAATAACGATATTGAAATGCTCCAATTTGCAGGTCTTGGTGTTGCAATGGGAAATGCCAGCGATTATGTCAAATCTCTTGCGGATGCCGTTACAGCCAGCAACGAAGAAGACGGCGTTGCGCGTGCCATTGAGAAATATATTTTATAATTAAGAAGCCCAGTTCATGTCAACTGGGTTTTGATATTTAAGAATTCCTAAAACTTTAGAAACTCTTTAGAAATCCTTGAGCTTTCTTTGATTTCTATGCTTTATACTAAAGTTATCAAAATAAATCAAAAGGAGAGAATCATGAAAACAGTACTTGACATTCATGGATTGTCCAAAAACTTTGACAAACAAGCTATCCTTCAGGATCTTCATCTAACGATAAGAGAGGGAGATATTTATGGGCTTATCGGGAAGAACGGAGCTGGGAAAACCACCTTGATAAAAATTATTACGCAACTACTCTTTGCGGATAAAGGAACAGTTTCCCTCTTCTCTAGCCATTCGGAAAATGAATGGAGCAAGGCTCTATCTCGAGTAGGTTCTGTTATTGAATCACCTGTAGCTCATAATCACTTAACAGCCTATCAAAATCTGAAATATTATTGTATGATTCGTCATATTCCAAATGCTGATCAAGTCATTCGAGAAACGCTGGACTATGTAGGTTTGTCAGATACAGGTAAAAAAGTCTTTCGTGATTTCTCACTAGGAATGAAACAAAGACTTGGTATCGCCATTGCCCTCCTATCCAAACCAGACTTCCTGATTTTAGATGAACCTATCAACGGTCTCGACCCAATCGGTATTAAAGAATTTCGATTAATGATTCAACGGCTCAATCAAGAGAAAGGGATCACCATTCTCATCTCTAGCCATATCTTGTCAGAACTTTATCTCCTAGCTAATCGTTTTGGTATTTTAGATCAAGGCAAGATTATTCGTGAAATCAGCAAAGCTGAATTTGAAACACTAAGTGAGGATTACATTGTTCTTAAGACAGCTGATCAAGAGAAAGCTTGTCAAGTATTGAAAGAACAAATCCAGCTCCAGTTCAAGGTTGTTAATCCAGAAAATGAAATCCATATCTTTGGTCAGGAACAAGATGTCAAACAGATTCTCAAAGAATTAACCTTGGCAGATGTTGACATTGACGAGATTTACTATGCCCGTCAAAACCTAGAAGAATACTTCACTCAATTGGTCCAATAGGAGAAAAATCATGATACATACCATTCAAGCAGACTTTTACCGTCTTTTCCGTTCCAAAGGTTTTTGGATTACAGAATTCATTCTCTTTATACTCATGTTAATGGGGGCTATTTTTGGGGCTACTGGCCATCTGATGGCAATCCAGACACAAGAGCCAGAAATTCCAACCCATGGCTGGGACGGTGTACAAGCCCTGATTAACGCATCTAGTCAAGGTTCAAACCTCGTTTTTCTCTGCATAGTTCTAGCCTGCCTCGTTCTTGGAGTTGATTTAATCGGCAAACTCTATAAAAATAATTTAACAGTGGGTGTTTCTCGTACCGAGTTTTTCCTTGCAAAAGCCTTTGTATTGACTTGTATTGCACTCTTGCAAGTTATCATCAGCCTTGTGATTGCCTTTATTCCAGCAACTATCTTAAATGGATTTGGCACTATGCCTGATGGCTTTATTGGCAATCTACTGATAACCATTTCCCTTCAATTCCTTTGCCTCCTTGCTTGGCTTTCCATTGTTTCCTTCATCCTCTATGTTAGTCATTCTTATCTTGCAGTATTTATTGGCTATTTGGTCAGCTCTATCTTACTTTCTATGCCAATGCTCATCTTCCCAAGTATCAAAATTTTGCCATATTTATCATTGCAGTTTTTCTATGCTATGACTGCTAATAGTGAATCCATTTTCTATACCCTTATAGTTAGCTTAGCTGTTATTGTAATCTTTAATCTAAGTGGACTGGCAGTTTTCAAAAAGAAAAGTCTATAAAAAATGACCTCCTCTAGCCTACAGAGGAGGTTTCTTTTTGTTAAAAATAAATGAAAACCGACAACCATTGCCCATCTGTGCTTAGTTTCATATCTGCACCGAGAAGATGACATAATTCCTCAGTGATATAAAGACCTAAACCAGAGGATTCTTCCGTATCAGATAGATTTTCAGAATAAAAACGGTTGCTGAGATTTTCTATTCTTTTGATGGGCTGTTTGACAAGGTTTGCAATTTCTAAGACAAGCTGTTCCTTTTCCTTTCTCAAAGATAGACGCGCTTCTTCCTTGCCATGCTTGAGGACATTTCCAAGCAGATTTTGTAAAATTCGATCCAGTAAGTCCTCATCAGTCCTCGTTTTTAAACCAGCTTCAACCTTAAAATCAAGCGTGATATTTGCCGCCTGAAAAACATCATAATAAGCCAGAGTCTTTTTGGTGATAAAAGCTGAAAGATCCACTTCTTCCAGTTTTGGTTTGACAGCTCCTTCCATCAAACGACGATATTCTAGGAGAGCCTCCAAACGTTTGGAAACTAAATCAAGATGCTGGGCGATTTTTTGTAAGGTTTCTGATTGCTTTTCAGGAGACTTTATCAATTGTTGGGTGTAACCTGAAGCGATAGTCAAAGGTGTCCGAATATCATGGGCGATATTGCTGATGGCCATATCCAGAGTCTGCTTTTCCCTTTTCATCACCAACCGAGATTGTTCTACTTCCTGAAATAGATTCTCAATCTGCTGGTAGAGATGTAAAAAATGTTTGGAAAAAATGCTGATTCCGACTCTTTTCATACTACCCGTGAGAATCTTGTCTTCAATCTGTTGACTCAAGTTTTTAAGTGCTAGGTGGTAGCGAATTAATACAATCGATAAAATAGTTAGGAGTATCAGTAGAACAAAGATTATCATGTAGGTCATTGCTTGTCTCCTTTTAATCTTACCCCAACGCCCCAGATGGTTTCAATATATTCTTGATTTGGGTCAAGCTGGTTTAATTTTTTACGAAGATTACTCAAATGCGTATTGAGAGTATTATCTCCAGGTAGGTAGCTATCCTCCCAGACTAATTCATAAAGTTCTTCTTTTGTAAAAATTTTCTTAGGGTGTTTAAGGAGAGTTTGGAGAATTAAGCATTCTTTCTTGGCAAGACGAATCGTTTCCTGACTATTTTTGATTTCAAAACTTTCTGCATCAAACTGGATATTTTTCAAATTTTGTGGCAGATTTTCAGTTTTTTCTATTTCCATAGACTGTTTTTCTACACTTTGGCGCAGTTGAACAGTAACTCTGGCAAAGACTTCATCCAAATCAAAAGGTTTGACTATGTAATCATTGGCACCGTCTAAGAGGTATTGACTGATTAACTTCTTATCGCTCAAAGCTGTTAGCATAATGACTGGAGTTTGACTTTGTTCCCTGATGGCTTTTAAAACCTGATCCCCATTTTTCCCAGGAAGCATGATATCTAGCAAAACGAGGTCAATCCCACCTTGGTCAAAAAGCATGATTCCTTCTGTACCAGAAAAGGCTTGAATCACCTCATTCTCCTCAGTAAGAAGTGTTCGTAAAATCTCTTGAATGTCACTATTGTCTTCAATAACCAATATCCTAGCCATAAATACCAACCTTTCTGCAACTATTATAGCATGTTTTATTGATAAAGCTTAAACAGAAAATCTCCTCGCATAAAAGTGCGAGAAAGCCTTAGAGGGTTAAAATATAAAATCTACTTACTAGATGACCTAGTATCCTTATAGTTGCAAATAAGAAGTTAATCTAGCAGAATGAATCTCTCATTTCTCTCCTACTAGTCCGTAATACGTCGATACATTTCGGGTCTTCTATCTCGAAACAAGCCCCAGTTTAGGCGTTCGCTTGCTCCCTTGTCAAGGTCATAAGTTGCTAACAGAACAGCTTCTTCTTGTCTTTCAGCTCGCTCTAGAATAGCTCCTGTTTCATCCGTCATAAAGGATGAACCGTAGAAGTCAAGACTGGAACTCTGTCCACCATTTTCCTCACTAGAAGTGACTTCTTCTAAGCCATAGCGATTGGCTGCGATGACTGGAACAATATTTGCTGCTGCGTGTCCTTGCATGGTACGTTGCCAGTGACCACAGCTATCTGTATCCAAGATAGGTTCCGAACCGATAGCTGTAGGATAAAAGAGCAATTCAGCACCATTTAACGCAAGACAGCGGGCTGTTTCAGGGAACCATTGATCCCAACAGATACCGATACCAATCTTGGCATAGCGAGTATCCCAGACCTTGAAACCTGTGTTACCAGGCGTGAAATAAAACTTTTCTTGATAATAATGATCATCTGGTATGTGGGTCTTTCGATAAACACCCAGCACCTCACCATCTGCATCAATAACGGCAATAGAGTTATATAAGACATTGGCATCTTTTTCATAGAAACTGATCGGTAAAACAACTTGTAGTTCCTTAGCAATCACCTTAAAATGCTGAATGGCAGTATTTTCTGTCACCGACTGGGCATGCTGGTAGTAGTCATACTGACGTTCCTGACAGAAATAGGGACGTTCAAACAACTCGGGCAAGAGAATAATTTGTGCACCTTGTTCTGCAGCCTGACGCACTAAACGCTCTGCGGTTTGAATATTTGTTGCCACATCCTTAGCGCATTGCATCTGAATGGCTGCAACTCTTACATTTCTCATCTTTTTCTCCTATTCTGGAATTTGTTGGGTGATACAGTGGATATTGCCACCACCTAAAAGAATATCTCTGGCTGGTATTCCGACAACTTTACGGTCTGGGAAACACTTACTGAGGATATCTAAGGCCACTTGGTCGTTTTTATCCTGAAACTGAGGAACTAGGACAGCCTTGTTGGCAATATAGAAATTAACATAGGAAGCAGCAAGCCTTTCACCTGCGTATCGCTCTTCTTCTCCTTCTTCATAGATGTAGCCTGGCAAGTCCTCTTCTGTCACAACTTGTCGAACTACAGGGATAGGTAATTTATGAATAGTAAAGTGACGACCTTTTGCATCTGTTTCCTTTTCTAAAAGCGCTAAATCAGCTGTTGACATGGCATATTGAGGATCGCTTTTGTCGTCTGTCCAAGCCAAGACAAGCTCCGCAGGACCAACAAAGGCAGCAACATTGTCAACGTGTTCATTGGTTTCATCCTGATAAATACCATAGGGAAGCCAGATAACTTTTTCAGCGCCAAGGCACTCTAATAAGGTATTTTCGATTTCCTCTTTACTTAGATGAGGATTGCGACCAGGACTAAGCAAGCAACTTTCAGTCACGAGAATGGTTCCTTGGCCATCGCTATGGATCGCTCCGCCTTCTAGGACAAAAGGTTTGGCATCGTAAACAGGCATTTCCAAGGCCTCAGCAAAACGACTGACTACTTGGTCATCATCTTCATAATCTTGATAAAGACCGTCCACAACGCCACCCCAGGCATTAAAAGACCAATCGACTGCTAATTTTTCTCTTTTATCATTGACAAGAATAGTCGGACCTGTATCACGCGCCCAGGCATCATTGGTGGGAATGTCTAGATAAATAACGCTGTCTCCAAGATAAGATTGGGCTTCTGATAGATAGTCCCGCTCCACCAAGAGATAAACGGTTTCCCCTTCTGCTATGGTTTTGATAATCTGACTAAATGCTCTTTTAGCAGCTTTTCCTTGAAAAGGCCATGAACCTGGTCGAGTCGGCCAGATCATGAGAGTACCATGGTGTGGTTCGTACTCTGCTGGCATGCGATAGCCTAATTTTTTTGGACTGTCCATCATGATAATCTCCCTTTAAAATCTTGATAGCCGAAGGATTTGACTAAGCTACAGTCACCCTGCTCGTCCATGAGATAGAGACTTGGCAATCCAATACCATTAAAGGTATTATTTTTGACAAAAGAATAAATGGCCATGTCTTCGAAATAAAGTCTGTCTCCGATTTGGACTGGATTTTCAAAGCTATAATCACCGATCACATCGCCCGTCAGACAGGTATTGGAAGAAAGTCTGTAGGTATGGGCTTTTTCCTGTGCCTCAAAGCCATTTCTCAAAGGTGGACGATAGGGCATCTCAAGTACATCAGGCATATGGCAGGTAGCAGAGGCGTCTAAAACCAAGATTTCCATACCGTTTTCGACAATATCCAATACTTCAGTTGCTAGATAACCTGCGTTGAGCGCAATGGCTTCACCCGGCTCGATATAGACTTCAAGATTATAAGTTTCTCGGATACGCTTGACCTCAGAAATCAGCAAATCCACATCGTAACCTTCTCTTGTGATGTGGTGTCCGCCCCCCATATTGAGCCATTTGACTTGATGTAAGTAGGGACCAAACTGCGCTTCTACAGCTCTCAAAGTTGTCTCTAAATCATCCGATCCTTGCTCGCAAAGAGTATGAAAATGAAGGCCGTCTACCAATTCCAGCAAATCACTAGGAATCTTGTCTAGAGTAACTCCGAAACGGGATCCAGGTGCACAAGGATCATAGAGAGCGTGATCTCCTTGAGTTGAACACTGAGGGTTAAGTCGCAAACCAACAATGATACCAGCCTCCCTACAACGAGACCCATGCTTACGCAACTGTCTCTCTGAGTTAAAGACGATATGGTCCGTTATCTCCAACAATTCCTCCAAGTCTGCATCCTTGAAAGCAGGTGCAAAGACATGGACTTCACCAGGAAATTCTTCCCTAGCGAGCTTAGCTTCATAGAGACCACTTGCAGTTGTGCCAGATAGATACTGGCTAATCAAGGGATAGGTTTTATAAAGGGAATAGGCCTTCTGAGCAAGCAAAACCTTGCAACCAGCCTCTTCTTGTACATATTGTAGAATGCGGCAGTTGGCTTCTAATTTTGCCAAGTCAATGACATAGGCTGGTGTTGGTACTTGTTCTAGCTTCATTAGTCCACCATTTGTGGATTTTCAACCACAACCCAAGGCAAACCATATTGGTTCAGAGCTTCCATGAATGGATCTGGATCCAATTCTTCAAGGTTATACACTCCAGCTTGTTTCCAAGTGCCGTTTATAACCAATTTTGTCCCAATCATGGCTGGAACACCTGTTGTGTAAGAAATAGCCTGTGAACCAACTTCTGCGTAACATTCTTGGTGGTCGCAAACATTGTAGATATAGATGGTCTTTTCAACACCGTCTTTGACACCTGTAAAGATACAACCGATATTGGTTTTCCCAACAGTGCGAGGGCCAAGGCTTGCAGGGTCTGGAAGCAGGGCTTTTAAGAATTGAATCGGTACGATTTCTTGGCCGTTAAAGTTAATAGTATCCGTACGAAGGAGTCCGACATTTTCCAAGCATTTCATATGAGTTAGATAAGATTGACCAAAAGTCATAAAGAAACGAATGCGTTTAACGCCTGGAATATTTTTAGCTAGCGATTCAATTTCTTCATGGTGAAGGAGATACATGTCTTTTTGTCCGACCTGAGGGAAATCGTACTCGCGCTTGATAGACATAGCTTCGACTTCAACCCATTTTCCATCTTCCCAGTAAGAACCTGGCGCAGAAACCTCGCGTAGATTGATTTCTGGGTTGAAGTTGGTCGCAAATGGATAACCGTGATCACCACCATTACAGTCTAAAATGTCGATATAGTGGATTTCATCAAAATAGTGTTTGAGCGCATAAGCTGAGAAGACGCTGGTTACACCTGGGTCAAAGCCAGATCCAAGGAGAGCAGTCAAGCCTGCTTCTTTGAATTTCTCCTGATAAGCCCATTGCCATGAGTAGTCAAAGTAGGCTGTAAATCCAAGTTCCTTACAACGTTTCTCATAGATGGCACGCCACTCAGGGTCTTCTGTGTCTTCTGCTTCGTAGTTGGCTGTATCGATATAGTGAACACCTGTCGCCAAACAAGCGTCCATAATTGTTAAATCTTGATATGGTAAAGCTACGTTCAAAACAGCTTCTGGCTTGTAGCTTTCGATCAAGGCAATCACTTCTTTGACCTTGTCAGCATCAAGTGCAGCAGTTTCAATTTTTGTCGTAGTTTTACCTTCTAGCTTCGCTTTCAAGTCATCGCATTTTGACTTAGTACGGCTAGCAATCATAATCTCTGTAAAGGTTTCACTATCTTGACATATCTTTGAAATAGCAACTTGGGCAACGCCCCCACATCCAATAACTAGTAAACGACTCATTTTTTTCCTTCCTCTTCTTCTAAAATGTCCTCAACATACTTGGGCAACATAAAGGCTCCCACGTGTAAGTTTGCAGTGTAGTATTCTGTGAAAAGCTGGCGTTTTTTCCAGCCTTCCTTGTCAAAATCTTTGACAGGGTGGTATTTTTTCGATGCAAATCCAAACAACCAATAGCCAGCTGGGCTAGTTGGAATATGGGCCTGATAGACCCGACTGATTGGAAATGCTTGATTGACCTTGCGATGCATACTTCGGCAAGCCGACTCATCCTCATCAAAGAAGGGACTCCCATGCTGGTATATCATGATGCCGTCCTCTTTCAAGGCTCTGTAACTGTTGCCGTAAAATTCCTTGGTAAAGAGCCCTTCCGTATGTCCAAACGGATCTGTCGCATCGTTGATGATAATATCATAGTCATCTTCGCAGTTTCGCAAAAAGCGTAGCCCATTTTGGTAGTAAATGGTAACACGAGGATCGTCTAGCCCTGCGGCAAAATCTGGGAAATACTCACGACAGACTTCAACCAACATTTCATCAGGTTCTACAATATCGATTTGTTCCAGCTCAGGATAGAGTGTTAATACTTGGGCAACACCGCCGTCGCCACCCCCTATTACCAAAACTTTCTTGGGATTGGGATGCACAGCCATGGGAACATGAACGGTCATTTCATTGTAGACAAAATCATCCGCATCTGAGAACAATACGTGCCCATTTAAAATCAAAATCTTTCCAAAAGCTGGTGTATCCAAGACTTCGATATCCTGCCATTCACTTTTTCCAGCGTAGAGTTGCTTGGCTGTTCTCAGGGATAATTTGACATCTGGAGTATGAACTTCAGAAAACCATAAATCCATCTAGTTCTCCTTTCTCTTAATGACGTTGATGTGATTGACCTCAGGATCTTCCGTCCCTTGGAGGGAGCAACCACGTTCCTTGGCAAATTGGATATAGTCTACAATTTCACATGTAATGCGTTCACCAGGGGCCAAGATAGGAATCCCTGGTGGGTAACACATGACAAATTCCCCACAGACCTGTCCAACAGATTCGTCTAAAGACAAACTTCTTCTCTCTGAATAGAAGGCTTCCTGAGGAGATAACACCAACTCGGGTTGGATATATTCTCCAGCTATCAAGTCCTTCCCATCTCGTGAATAGAGTCTCTTGATATCAGCCAAAGCACCGACCAAGCGCTCGATGTCTTGGATACGGTCACCAATCGAAATATAAGCCAAGATATTACCAATATCACCAAACTCGATCTGAATGTCGTATTCATCGCGCAGGAGGTCATAAACTTCGATACCTGTTAAGCCAATACCCTGAGTGTAAACTGACAACTTGGTTACATCAAAATCACAAACGGAAACACTATCTATTAACTCTTTTGAGTAGGCATAGTAGCCACCTATGGCATTGATTTCACGACGAGCATACTCGGATAGCTCGATAACTTTCTCAAACGACTCTTTACCACGAAGGGCCAAGTTGCGACGCGAAATATCCAGACTAGCCATCAACAAATAAGAGGCGGATGTTGACTGGGTAAGATTGATAATCTGACGTACGTATTCAGGATTCATCTGCTCCCCGATTAAAAGAAGCGAGCTTTGTGTCAAACTCCCACCAGACTTATGCATGGAAACTGCTGCCATATCAGCTCCTGCATCCATAGCAGAAATTGGAAGTTTATCTGTAAAATGCAAATGCGCCCCGTGGGCTTCATCTACTAAAACCATCATGCCAGCTTCATGAGCCATTTCTGTCAACCCTTTTAGGTCTGAACAGATGCCGTAGTAAGTGGGATTGTTAATCAAAATGGCCTTGGCATCTGGATGGTCCTTTATGGCCTGTGCTACTCGGTCATTTTCAAGACCTAAAGCGATACCAATCTTAGGATCCACACTCATCTCGATATAGATGGGAATAGCACCACATAGAACCAGCGCATTGATAGCAGATTTATGGACATTTCGTGGAAGAATAATCTTATCTCCTGCCTTGCAGGTTGACAGAATCATAGTCTGCACCGATGAAGTTGTTCCCCCAATCATGAGAAAGGCATGGGCTGCTCCAAAAGCATCAGCTGCCAGCTCCTCTGCATCCCGAATAATCGAAATGGGGTGACCAAGATTATCCAAGGGTTTCATCGAATTGACATCAATGCCAACACATTTTTCACCTAGCAGTTCGACAAGTTCTGGATTTCCCCTTCCACGCTTGTGACCTGGAACATCAAAGGGAACAATCCTTTTCTTGCGCAACTTCACCAAGGCCTCATAAATTGGGGCTTGGTTTTGATCTAACTCTTTCAAGACATACTCCTTTCCATATTTTTAGGACCTTATGAAAACTAAGGAACTAAAGGTTGACTCATGAAAAAAGAGCAGGATTTCACCTGCTCTGCAATCTTCTGACGTTTTTATGTTTGTTTCTGTTGAGTATGTCTGTTCCCGATGTTTCCTAACTCTCTAGTAGCAAATATTACGTACTTTATTGATCGTTTCACAAGATGACGTGTGCTTTCACCACACTAAAAATTTATGAATTAGGACAAGTGTCCTAACATCAACTTATAAAAGTAGGCTTTTAACCCTATCAATAATGTGGTTTTTCAACCACGCTTCGGCATTCAACCCTGCCTGTCCGTAGGCATTTTTTACTCGGGTTTATATTTGCTAGAAAACATCATCTCATTTTCTAAGCTTTATTACTATATCATGTTTCCAAGAACTTGTAAAGCCTTTTACGAAAAAAAACATAAAAAAGTTCGTAAAATAGTTGGATTTTATTTGATTTAATACTAATTATTTTCTTGTAATCGATTATAAAGTGAACAAAATGATTATCCTATTTCATTTAAAATTTTTTATGTATTCTATACTCTTTACCTTTGGTGTTTGATCTATTAGAGAAGATGTCGACATTTTTATATCATTAAAATCGTGCAACTTTTTTCAGATACTTTTAAAAGATTGACTTCCTTATATTTTTCCTTTATACTGGATAAAAAGGAGAATAGTATGTCAGAAACAAATCACGAAATTGATTCAAATTTTGCAGGTCGTTTAAATATCCTGCGTGCTGGTGTTCTTGGTGCTAACGATGGGATTATTTCCATTGCTGGTGTTGTTATCGGGGTTGCCAGTGCTACAAGCAATATCTGGATAATCTTTTTATCTGGATTTGCAGCTATCTTAGCTGGTGCCTTTTCAATGGCTGGTGGAGAATATGTATCCGTTTCAACTCAAAAAGATACTGAGGAAGCAGCCGTTGCGCGTGAGCAAGTCTTGCTAGACCAAGATATGGAACTAGCCAAAAAGTCCCTCTATGCTGCTTATATCCAAAATGGAGAATGCGAAACCTCTGCCCAACTCTTGACAAATAAGGCCTTTCTTAAAAATCCACTCAAGGCTCTGGTAGAGGAAAAATATGGGATTGAGTATGAAGAATTTACCAATCCTTGGCACGCTGCCATTTCTAGCTTTGTTGCCTTTTTCCTTGGAAGTTTGCCTCCAATGTTGTCAGTGACCATTTTCCCAAGTGAATACCGTATCCCTGCTACTGTCCTGATTGTAGGTCTTTCTCTCTTGGTGACTGGCTATACTAGTGCCAAACTTGGAAAAGCCCCAACCAAAACAGCTATGATTCGGAACCTTGCTATTGGTCTCTTAACTATGGGAGTTACCTTTCTGCTAGGACAACTTTTCAGCATTTAATACTCTTCGAAAATCTCTTCAAACCACGTCAGCTTCGCCTTGCCGTATATATGGTTACTGACTTCGTCAGTTATATCTGCAACCTCAAAGCAGTGCTTTGAGCAACCTGCGGCTAGCTTCCTAGTTTGCTTTTTGATTTTCATTGAGTATAAAATACAAGAAATACCTCGATTTTGAAGTCGAGGTATCTTTTTTTACATTTGCACAATCTTGCGATAGCTTCTTGAAGTAATCATGAAAATCAGCACATAAGCGATAAGGAAGATAGCGCAGATAGACAAGGTCACAATCAACATCATATTCGTATCTATTACACCAATTACTTTTAAAATCAGACTAAGCATATGGTAGGCAAAGGCGAGATGTATGAAGGCAAAAAGCAAAGGAAGGAAGAAAACAGTTAAAACTTGTTTGTTAATGGTTTGCTTGATTTGCTTTTGATCTAAACCAACTTTCTGCAAGATAATAAAGCGTTCACGGTCTTCGTAGCCTTCAGAAATTTGTTTGTAGTAGATGACCAGAACGGTTCCGACCATAAAGATAATGGATAGGAAAATACCGATAAAGAAGACACCACCAAAGAGGGCACTCATCTGAGCACTAGCATCTGCTAGAGTGCTACCATACACATAGTTACCTTCAGTGTTTAATTGAGCATTAAACTGATCGAGGTAGTTTTCATATTCTTCAGCGACCTTGAGTTGTTCTTCTTCACTGGCATTTACATTCATACCACCGTAAAACTGATTATAGATATCCGAATCTGGGAATTGGTCCAAAAAGGCTTGTAAATTAGGTACAACAAGGTAATTGTAATCAGCAGTCAAAATATTAAACTGATTTGGAACATGGTTGACAATGAAATCTTTAGTAAATTCTTCTTTTACAGAAAATTGATGATCATTTAGAGTTAGAGCTTTCTGTTCTTTCAGTCCGTCATTTTTGGCAAAAAGACCGACCTCATTTCCTGATAGAGAAAGTTTTTGACCAGTCATATTTTCATAATCTTTTTGGTCAAATACCATAAAAACTGTTTTGACTTGGACACGGTTTTGTCCTTTTTCAAATATGGTTAACTTGCTACCTTCTTGGTTTGCAACACCAAAGTAAGCGTAACGAAGAACTTCTTTTTCTTTGATATTATAACCTTTGTCACTTGCAAACTGGCTCAAGAGTTTGTCCAAATCTTCTTTTTCAACATTTTGTCCAGTAATCCCAAAATCATGCGGATTTAGAACTTTTTTAAAGCTTTCTGAGGCATTGAAAATACTAGTAGCTGCTGACATGGTTACCAAAACCATTGTTGACAAAATTGCGATAGTTGCTAGTCCAACCGCATTTTTCTTCATACGGAAAATCAAGTTGGACACTGAGATAAGGTTATTTGGTTGGTAATAGTATTTCTTATTTTTCTTTAAGATTTGAAGGAAAACGGTAATCCCTGCATTAAACAATAGATAAGTACCAAAGATAACCAGCAAAACAGCTAGGAAAAAAGTTATTAGAGCTGTAAGGGGATCTTTTACAGTAACCGCAAGATAATATCCACCACCTAAACTAATCGCACCAAGAATAGTTTGGAGAGATAGGAAACGACCTTTTTTCTCACCGCTAGCTTTCTCACGTGAGAGCTGGAGGGCATTCATACGGGAGATTCGAAGAGCATTCAGGAACATGAGACCTAGGAAAATCAAACCGAAGACAAGAAGTACTGTAATGACAACTTTCATCTGGAAGGTAGCGACTAGTTCTACCTTTAATTTCATCAGTTTGAGTAGGAAAGCGAAAATCAACTTATCAAACAAAGCTCCAATACCGATACCTGCTCCAACAGTTAGAATCCCAAATAGCACTAACTCCTTAAATGTCATACTGATCAGGTGACGTTTCTCCAATCCCAACATACCATAAATCCCCAGTTCCTTGGAACGGTTCTTCATGACAAAACTATTGGCATAAAGGACAATAATAGCTGACGCAAGTGTGACGACAAACATACCAAATCCAAGTGTTGTTTGGATGGTTTCTCCTCCACGAATTTCTGCAATCTTGGGATTGAAGGTCAGGGAGTAAAAGAGATAGGTGACGGTGACTGCCAAGAGAACAGCCAGCGCAAAAGGATAGTAGAGTTTGCGGTTTTTAATCAAGTTCGATACCGCTAACTTATTGGTTAATCGAAACATATTAATTCACCTCGCTTGCCATAACAGTCAAGGTATCAGAGATCTCTTGGAACATCTGACGCTCTGTCTTCTCTCCACGGTAGATTTGGTTGTAAAGAATGCCGTCTTTGATAAAGAGTACACGTTTAGCTCTGCTAGCTGCTGCTGTTGAGTGGGTTACCATAAGAATGGTTTGGCCACGCTCATTGATTTCATCAAAGACATCAAGTAAGGCTGCAGATGACTTGGAATCAAGGGCTCCTGTTGGCTCATCCGCAAGGAGAATTTCAGGTTCTGTGATGATGGCACGAGCTACTGCTACACGCTGTTTCTGCCCTCCTGAAATCTCGTAAGGGTACTTCTCTTGTAATTGGTTGATTCCCAGATTCTCAGCTGTTACCACCAATTTCTTCATCATCTCCGTAATAGGTCTTCTTGACAATACAAGTGGAAGCAAGATATTATCCTTAACAGACAGAGTATCTAGCAAGTTAAAATCTTGGAAGACGAAGCCCAACTTTTCACGACGGAAGCTAGAAGCCTGTGAATTTTTAATGGTTGCTGTGTCTGTTCCATTCAGGTAAACCTGACCACGACTTGGTTTATCCAGCATAGCTAGGATATTGAGAAGAGTTGATTTACCAGAACCAGACTCACCCATGATGGCAACGTAGTCACCTTTTTCCACGGTAAAGTGAATATCCTTAAGGGCTTCTACTTGGTTGCCCTGAAAACGAGTTTTATAAATTTTTTGAACGTGTTTTACATCTAAAAGTGTCATGAGAATCTCCTTTCTTAATATCCCATCAAATGAAATGTTGCTTGCATCATAGCGCATCCCAGCTGAACGCGCTCGATATCTTTGTGGCTTGGTTTTCTTGTTTTCTTCTGTAAGGTTTGTTTCATGATGTTACTCCTTTGTTCTTTATGAGTCTAGTTTACATCAAAAAAAGACCGCTTGCCATAACCTAACCTTACAAAAGAGACTTTAATCTTACATTTTTGTAAGATTGGGGGAAATGTAGGCAAAATTACTTAGAAAATGATTTGATTTCCTATTTTTAAAATTGTAAAATATAAGTGTGAAAAAGCTTACTTTGAAAAGGGGGAATTGAAAACTATCACTCTGGTAAGCTTATCTTGATAAAACCCCATTCAATTTAACGCTTACAAGCCGTTCTACCTATAAGGAAAGAAGGTGCGCCTTAATGAAACACAAAGAACATATACTCATCGGACTTCTCTATCTACTCTCTCCATTCATCGGTCAGCTCTTAGTTGAACACACACATTTTATCGGTACAGAATTTACAGGTACTACTTATGTTATTTGCTGGTTATCAGTTGTTATCAGCATCCACCATTTTTCAAAAAATGTATTGTCTCAGCAAGAAAAATCAGATTAGAAACATGAGTTCAAAAACATGCTTTTAGTTTGTAGATAAAGTTGGAAAAATATTATTAAAAGTAAAAAAGCTTTAAATCAAGCAGTTTAGACTATTGATTTAAAGCTTTTTGCTTATTCCAAATCTTCTGTAGAACCTCACCAAAACCATCCATCATTTTCGTCAATAGCTTGGGCTTCTTTGCGTTTACGTGGGCCTGTTCCGTACATTTCTGCTTCGATTTCTTCCTTGGTAGGCATGATAGAGGCTAGTATAATATAGATAATCACGCCGAGTCCAAAGTTTGCGACTGTAAAAATAGCAAATAGAAAACGAACAAGGGTAACATCAAAGTTCCACTTGTCTGACAGACCTGCTAGAACTCCTGAAATCATGCGATTTCGTCTCATTTTATAAAATTTACTGTTCATGGTATTTCCTCTTTCTGCTAGGTTAGTCATAGTATATCACGGGTAGGCTCGGCTTTCATCAGTCCTCAGGCTGATTTATCAGTAGCAACTTGCCTAGACAAATTCCACAGCGATAGCGTTTGGTATCAATCCTACGCTTACGCTGATACCTTTGCTGGCAGGATTGACAACGATAAAGCTTGATTGGCTTGGAGTTGCTATTTGGCAAGGTTGGCACAAAGCGTAATCCATCCACTGCTTTCAAAAGTTCCTTAAAATCCCGATCCTTGTGTTGATAGCCCTTCCCTTGAAAATAGAGGTGATAATGACAGAGTTCATGTCGGACAATTTTCCTAAAAACATCCAGACCCAGTTCCTGATAAACCTTGGGATTAAAATCCAAATGCCCATCTTTTGGGAAAAATCGCCCACCTGTCGAACGTAGACGCCTATTCCACTGGACATGATGGATAAAAGGTCTGTCGAAGTCTTCTAGTGAAACCTGCTTGACGTAATCAGTCAGTTTCATTTGGAGCCAGAAGCGACAGATTGACTTTTTCACGTTCAGTATCAATTTTCTTAACCCAAACGGTCACCAAATCTCCAACTGACACCACTTGACTAGGGTGTTTGATAAACTTGCGACTCATGTGGGAAATATGAATCAAGCCGTCCTCGTGAATCCCTATGTCAACAAAGGCACCGAAATCAACGACATTACGCACCACACCTTCTAGCTTCTGGCCTACCACTAAGTCTTTGATGTCTAGGACATCTTGGCGAAGCACAGGTGCATCAAAGGAATCACGAAAATCTCGACCTGGTTTGAGAAGATCTGCAATGATATCTTTAAGAGTTTCTGGACCAAGGTCTAGCTCTTGCGCCATTTCCTTGACTGAAAGGGACTTGAGTTTATTTTGTGCTTCTTCGTTTAGGTCTTTAATATCTAAGCGTTTGAAGAGCTCCTTAACAGCAGCATAGTTCTCTGGATGAACTCCTGTATTATCAAGGATGTTGCTACTTTCAGGAATACGAAGGAAACCAGCAGCCTGTTCAAATGCTTTGGCTCCCAGACGAGGAACTTTCTTAATTTGAGCGCGCGAAGTGATTTTTCCTTCTTCCTCACGGTATTTGACGATATTTTCAGAAATGGTTTTATTGAGTCCAGCGACATGGGAAAGAAGAGCTGGGCTGGCTGTATTGACATTGACACCGACTTGGTTCACCACAGTATCCACGACAAAATCCAGACTTTCAGACAGTTTCTTCTGGCTGACATCATGCTGGTACTGGCCGACACCGATTGACTTAGGATCTATTTTGACCAATTCAGCAAGGGGATCTTGCAAACGACGGGCGATAGATATAGCAGAGCGTTTTTCAACGGTCAAGTCTGGAAACTCCTGACGAGCAAGTTCACTGGCAGAATAGACAGAAGCACCACTTTCATTGACGATGACGTAACTAACCTCAGGAAAATCTTTCAGAACTTCCGCCACAAAGGCCTCACTTTCACGACTAGCAGTACCATTTCCGATGGCAATAATCTCTACACCGTATTGACCAATCAAGTCTGCCAAATCTTTCTTGGCTTCTTCGATTTGACGAGCTGATGCTGGTTTGACAGGATAAATGACCTGAGTTGTCAGCATTTTCCCTGTTGCATCCACGACAGCTAGCTTGGCACCTGTACGAAAGGCTGGGTCAAATCCAAGAACCACGCGCCCTTTCAGTGGAGCAACCAAAAGGAGATTGCGTAGGTTGTCAGAAAAGAGTTGGATAGCTCCTTCTTCTGCCTTTTCAGTTAATTCTGTCCGAATTCGTCGTTCGATAGCAGGCAAGACCTTTTTCTTAACAGATTGCTGAACAACTTCATCAATATAGGCATTTTTGACCTTGAAACGAGCAGCAAAGAAGGCAAGAATACGGTCCGTTGCATGTTCAAAACCGACTTTCAAGACACCTAGCTTCTCTCCACGATTGAGGGCCAAGGTACGATAACCCTGCATATTTCCAACTGTCTCAGAAAAATCATAGTAAATCTGAAACACCTGCTTTTCATCAAGACTTTCATCCTTGACTTGCGAAGTGAGTTTAGAGTGTCTCAGTACCTCCTGATAAGTCATGGAACGCAAGGTCACATCTTCCGATAAGGCTTCAACCAAGATATCAACTGCACCAGCCAAGGCCTCCTTACCAGTCACAAATCTTTCACAGACAAACTTTTCA
This sequence comes from uncultured Streptococcus sp., assembly GCF_963521255.1. Taxonomy (GTDB): domain Bacteria; phylum Bacillota; class Bacilli; order Lactobacillales; family Streptococcaceae; genus Streptococcus. Next base: position 65,831 of record NZ_CAUQTU010000006.1, read on the forward strand.
GCCTCTTGTTCTAAGTCAGCTACATTCTGCAAAATCAGGCGAGCAAGTGGAAAGAGCCCTGCTTCACGGGCAATGGTTGCCTTGGTTCGACGTTTTTCCTTATATGGAAGATAAAGCTCTTCTACGTCTGCTAATTTTTCGGCAGCTAAGATAGCTTCTTCCAACTCCTTGGTCAACTTGCCTTGTTCTTGAATCTTAGCCAAAACAGCTTCCTTACGGTCGTTGAGGTTGGTCAGACTTTTATCCAAGTCAATAATGGCCTTAATCGCTACCTCATCCAGACTACCAGTCATGTCCTTGCGGTAACGCGCGATAAAGGGAATAGTCGCCCCTTCAGCTGTCAAACTTAGAACGGTATCAATTTGCTTTAACGTCACTCCCAAATCTTGGGAGATTTTTTCATATTTTTTATCCATGAATCTATTATACCACAAGCTAAACGTTTCAAATTAGCTCTTACAGTATTTAAAAACAATATGTGGAGAATAAATTTGCTTCATCTCAATATTCTATGGTGAAAATAACGTATTATTTATATAGCATTGCCGCCTTTTTTTAACCAAGCCATGATATCAAAAGTATTTAATGGATCAGACATAATAGCCAGTTCTGGGACCCGTATAGTTGAGAAGGTTGCAATTTAATTCTAATAGTTTACAAAAGGATCAGTTAGTAATTTCACTGTTTTTATTTTTGACAAAATGCCATTTTTGACAATAATGAGCCACGATTCTTCCTCCCTATTCTTCAAGAAAACCTTTTTTGAACAATAGGATTGAAATTTTTTGTTTCTAATCGTTTAAAATGCGTGTTTTTGAGAAATAAAAAAATCGCAAGCCTAAGCCTGCGGTGGGGATAATCTTTTTTGAAATTTTTAAACAAAAAAAGGAGCATTTAAGCTCCCTCCTTTGAAATAACGGACACTTGGCTGGTCGGTGTACCCAGCATCTCAGATACCTTTTTCAAGGTGCGGCAGGAACCTTTCTGCCCTCAAATGTCTTTCGTTAATATTATTCTAGCACTATCTACTTTTTTTGTCAAGCTTTCTCAATCTACCAGACTTGATACGACTTTGTAACTTGAAATCTTGTAAGCGATACATGGTCGGAACATAAAAGAAATCGCCACTTTTATGTAACTTGATGGCAACAAGAACATTATTATCAAATCTTTTTACATATTCAAAACTAGCATCTTTCTCTCGTGGATTGACCCCAACGAAATCTGGGTCCCTTAGTATGAGTTCCAGGTCTTCAATATGATGAATCACATCATTGTGATGGCGTTTTATCATATGGCTTCTCAAACCGTCTTTGTTGACCTTTATGTCACTCGCTTCAAGAACAATATCAAAAAATTTTTTTACTTCATCGGTAACCTGACCGATTTTTTCGTGTTCCATCATTTCCTCCGTTATTATTCCACAACTATTATATCACAATCATGGTGTATATTAGGATATATCAAGCTATATTATCTATTAGCTACTCAATTTGAAATTTTAACTTTTTCCTTTTCCTCAAAATAATAGTATAATAGAGGTAGAATTTAGAATCGAGGTACACCTATGGCTGTAAAATTTACAAAACGAGACGACTTGGACAAGATGTTTGAAGAGTTTGCGAAACTCCCTGATTTGAAACAAGTCACTTTCCCTGATGACAAAGAGAAGAAAGCCAAAGCAGAAAAGAAAAACTAGATGACTGCTTTCCAACAACTCCCATCTAGTGTGCTTCAGACTGGAGCTATTTTCCTCTCCATTATCATTGAAGCCCTCCCTTTCGTGCTGATAGGAAGTATTGTCTCAGGGGTGATTGAGGTTTATATCACACCTGACAAGGTTTATCATTTTCTCCCTCGAAATCGTTGGGGGAGAATCTTTTTTGGCACCTTCGTTGGGATGCTTTTCCCTTCTTGTGAATGTGGAATTGTCCCTATTATCAATCGTTTTCTGGAAAAGAAGGTCCCCAGTTACACAGCCGTTCCCTTTCTTGTGACAGCACCTGTTATCAATCCCATTGTTCTCTTTGCGACTTATTCTGCCTTTGGCAACTCCTTCCATGTCGCTCTGTTACGAGCTCTAGGTTCCATTCTTGTAGCTATGATACTTGGGATTTTTCTAGGATTTTTCTGGCAAGAACCGATTCAAAAAGAAAATCGGTTGGCCTGTCATGAACATGATTTTTCTCACTTGAGGCCTGCAAAGAAAGTTTTTCAGGTCTTTGTGCAAGCCATTGATGAATTTTTTGATATGGGGCGTTATTTGGTATTTGGCTGTCTCTTTGCCTCTGTCATACAGGTCTATGTTCCGACACGGATTCTGACCTCTATCAGCGCAACCCCTCTTTTTGCCATCCTGCTCTTGATGATTTTAGCCTTTCTTCTTTCTCTCTGTAGTGAGGCTGATGCTTTTATCGGAGCTTCTCTTCTCTCGAGTTTCGGCTTAGCACCAGTTCTGGCCTTTCTGGTAATTGGCCCAATGCTGGATATCAAAAATATTCTCATGATGAAAAATTACTTGAAAGCACGATTTATCAGTCACTTCATTACGATTGTGACTCTTGTCGTCTTAGTATATTCTCTCTTGATTGGAGTCATCCTATGATTCGATTTTTAGTTTTAGCTGGCTATTTTGAACTGACCATTTATCTCCATTTGTCGGGCAAATTAAACCAGTACATCAACATGCACTATTCCTATCTGGCCTATATTTCCATGGTGCTTTCCTTTGCTTTGGCAATTGTTCAATTGTATATCTGGATGAAGCAAGTCAAAACCCACAGTCATCTGAACAGTCGATTAGCCAAGGTAACGAGTATTGCTCTTCTGGCTATTCCGATTGTCGTTGGTTTAACTTTTCCAACTGTTAGCTTGGATTCTCAGACTGTTTCTGCTAAAGGTTATCATTTTCCGCTATCAGAAGGAACAGATCAAGCCATTCAGGCAAGTGAAGGGACGACAAGCCAATATTTGAAACCAGATACCAGTTCTTATTTTTCAAAATCAGCCTATGAAAAGGAGATGCGATCGGCGGCGGATAAATACTTGTCCCAAGATAGTATTCACATCACGAATGAAAACTATATGGAAGTCATGGAAGCCATCTACGACTATCCAGATGAATTTGAGGGCAAGACAGTCCAGTTCACAGGCTTTGTCTATAACGACCCCAGTCATGCCAATAGCCAATTTCTGTTCCGCTTCGGCATTATCCATTGTATCGCGGATTCTGGTGTCTATGGATTGCTAACTAAGGGAAATACCCGTCAGTATGAGGACAACACTTGGATTACAGCAAAAGGAAAACTGGTCAATCACTATCATAAAGAACTCAAACAAAACCTCCCAACCTTAGAAATCGAAAGCTTTACCAAAGTCGATAAACCAGAAAATCCCTACGTGTATCGCGTGTTTTAAAAAGCAAACTAAATCCATTAAAAACAAAACGAACAAGTTCTCTTCTGATTACAGAAAAAGAGCCTGTTCGTTTTTTGTTTATATGAGATGTAGGAAGACGCCAAAAATTCTCACTCATCAATAAAAAGAGACAATATTCGTTTCTGCATTACAGATTTCTAATATTGTCTCTTTATTTATACTTACAAAAATTGAATAGTTGAGCTTAATTTTTTCCAATAATTCTAAACGAATGTTCAGAGACCCATTTGGCGTGAGTGGTTAAGCTTTCATCTGTTAAAGCTTCTACTGCGATGGTTACACACATTTTTACTGCTTCTTCTACCGTTACAGAAAAACGATAGCCGTTTAATTGTAAAAATTTGACCAAAACGAAGAAAGCAGTTCTTTTATTAGCATTAGCAAAAACATGTTTCTTTATCAATTGGACAAATAGTATCGTTGCTTTATCAAAAATTGTTGGATAAAGAGGCTTCCCAAAGACAAATTGTTCTGGTAAATTAACAATCATGTTTAAAGCCGAAGGACTAACTGTTTGAATTTTTTCATTTGGAGAATACCGTTGAATTGCTAAAGCATTTATTTTTTCAATTTGCTTTTCTGTTAGATAGATTGTCATTTTTCCACCAAAGCTTTGAAAACATCGTCGTATTCGTCAAATATTTTATCTAAATTTAGGTCAAAGGCATCATCAGATACATAAGAAACCTGCTGATCCAATTCTTCAGGAGTAAAGATAATCTCACCACTTGGTAACAATTTAGCTTCGTATTTAACACCACTTGGAATATTAAATTCACTTGGAATCGTAATGGTGATTGAATTTCCTTGTTTTCTTGTTTTTACGACCATCTGATTTCCTCCTTTGAAGTATTATAACAAATAATTACCGTAATTACAATGGCAGAATAATTAGATATCGTAACAATATCTATCAGAGTAAATAAATATTATGTTTCTGAAAAGTTATTAATGCCACTATTTTAAAAGACTTCGAAGCTTTTGCAATTCAAGCAATACAAGTAGCTCATTGAGAATATGCGAGCCACTCATTAATCAGACTAGCGATTTCTCTAGGTGCTTCAGTATAAATCTCATGGCCAAAGTTCTCTGGAAAAATAGTATCAAAATAGTCTGCCAATTCTTTTAAGGCTTCCTCTCTCCATGTAGCTTCATTAGGATAGCGAGGAATGATAAACAAGGTATCTCCCACTTCTCTCTTAAAAGCTTGTATTTTCCTCCGTAGGCGGAGTATCGCTTCTATATTTTCATATTTTATAGCTAACTCATATCTATTATACTCCGCATTCCAGTGATAGGACTGCCTTACGGCTTTCTCCATATTTTCTGACCAATGCTTTGCTTCAGATTTTTCTTTAGAAATAAGAACATCTAAGTCTGAAACAATTTGAGATTTGATATAGTTTTTAGTTTCCTCTAACTCTGTATCTAAAGGTAAAATCTTATCTAAATCTAGATAGCCACCATCCAAAAGAATCAGTTTTGTCACTTCTTGAAATTCCGATGCGAGATAACGAGCCAAGTCTCCTCCAAGAGAATGACCTATCAGACAAATAGATTCTTCCTCTTCTATCGATTTTTTAAACCATAATTTCAATTCTGTTTCATCTCGAAGATGCTTTTCATATGGATTCAGAAAACAGACCTGCGAATCTAGTTCTTGAAGAAAATCCTTGCTATGATAGACATTGCTTCCCAAACCGCCAATAAAATATTTTTTCATTCTCTACTTAATACTGTGCTTATTCATCTTTTGTTCAAAGATAGTCGTGATAATCTGACGTAATTCTTCGCGTTCTTTTTCTGGAATTTCACCACTTGTTTGAGCTGCAGCGTAGAGTTCAGGATATTCAATTGAAATGCGTTTAATCGTACGTGTTGTAGCATGTTTTCTGACGAAAAATGGGATTCGCTTAATCAAGTCTTGTGGTACAAGCGCAAGAATTTTCTCAGCAGTTTCCTTGTCACTAATCTTAGACGTCGTAAGCCCCTTCTTAATCATTTCCTGTTCTTTTTCTGTAAAATCTTTTAATTCCATTCGATTAGTCCTCCTATTTTCTCTAAGTTAGATTATATATCATTTGTAGCAAGACGACAAATAGTCTGTTTGTAAAATGCTCTCTATACTACAATTTTCCTGTCACTCTTAATTGCTCTTTAATGAAAAATCACAAATCCTTTTGGAGAGATGACAAGCTGATTCTCTAATTCTTGGCAATTGCTTGCTAGTGCTACTGTTTCCTTCTCTAAAAGATAATCTTCTTTGGACTGGTTAAAGATAGCTTTAAGAATTTGTCCATCGCATTTCCATTCCAATGCTACTACATCTTGTTTAATTTCTTGGAGACTATACTTGCCATGCTGAATGGTTGCTGACGCATGTTTGCGAATCTTAATCAGCCTCTTCATGAAATTCAACATATTATTGTCACTTGATACACGTTCCCAAGGCATACAACGTCGACAATCTGGGTCCGGTCCTCCGGTTAAAGCTAACTCGGTTCCGTAATAAATGCACGATGTTCCCTTTTGTAAAAAGAGAAAGGCTAGGGCTGATTTAACCAGTTGCACATCCTCATTGGCCGTCCACAAGATTCTCTCTGTATCATGCGAATCTAGAAGATTAAACATAACCTCTGAAATCTGTTGCTTGTAATACATAGATTGGCCATTGATTTCATCGATGAACTGGTCTGTCTTCTTAACACCTCGTAAGAAATACTCTTTGATGCTATCAGATAACGGATAATTCATGACCGCATGGAACTCATCTCCATTTAGCCAAGGCTGAGCCGTATGCCAGACTTCTCCTAAAATATAAATATCAGGCTTTTTAGCTAAAACTGCCTTTCGAAAATCCTTCCAGAATTGATGGTCAATCTCATTTGCCACATCCAAACGCCAAGCATCGATATCAAACTCTTCAATCCAATAAGTCGCAACCTTTAAAAGATAGTCCTTGACCTCTGGATTGGCCGTATTTAGCTTAGGCATATAGTCCTCGAAACCAAAAGCATGATAGGGTAAGTCTCTCTTATTGGCTAGCTTTTCAGTTGTCACTGGGAATTGTTGAATATGGAACCAATCTTTATAAGCAGATTGCTCACCATGTTCGACAACATCTTGCCATTGAGGAGATTGCGAACCAATATGATTAAATACAGCATCCAGCATGATTTTCATACCTCGCTGATGCGCTTGCTCGACCAGTTCCCGAAAAGTCTCCTTGTCTCCAAAATGACGGTCAATTTCAAAGTAATCTGTCATATTGTACTTATGATTGCTCGTAGATTCAAAGATAGGACAAAGATAAAGTCCAGTAATGCCCAAGTCTTGCAAGTAATCCAGATGGTCAATAATCCCCTGTAAATCACCACCAAAGAAATCATCACTCTTAGGTGTGATAGATGATTCCCAGTCTAAAGTCCCTTCTGGGTTTAATCGAGCATTTCCATTGGCAAATCTCTCAGGAAATATCTGATACCATACCGTATCTGAAAGCCAGTCAGGAACCTTGCTGGCATCAATCTCATGAAGATAAGGCAACTTAAATCCATTCCCAATAGCATGAAGATTTTCTAGAGAATTTTCCACACAACCTTTATCACCATACAAAATACTTTGACCTTCTGTATCCGTGACTTCAAAGAGATACTGGATACGTGCAAAGTCAACGGACACTTCAACCTGCCAATAGTCAAATAAGGCATCAGAAGTTATCTTGGCCATTTCTTTTGTATCCTGATAAAACTCCTCCATAAAGATAAAAGGGTCCCCATAATGCAAGATAATGCTTTCAATATCCTCTTTCTTAGTTCGAATCCGAATATGAAGTTTCTTATCCTTATAAAGATAGGCATACTCCGACTCAGGTCTATGGTAAATGGCTGTTAATTCCATCAATTTGTCTCCTTGAATTCCAATTTAAATTTTACGCAAACGTTTTCATAATTGTGATTCTAGTATACTACTTTCGTATTTTATTTTCAAGGCTTGTCCATAGATTCTAGTGGTTTGGTTCTATAAATAAAAAAGCAGCCAGTCTTACAACTTGCTACTTTTCAAATGATAATTTACAAATATCTTTGCAACCACTCTATTTTTTTAAAATCCTTATTGTTATTGTGATCATTTCGATAGGAATCTTGGGAAGAAGCCTTGTAAATACTTAAAAACTGTTCCAAACTTGGAACGCGAAAAGTGATGTTTTCGAGATGAATCAGCTCTATATCCGATTCCGAAACTCCTGCAAAATCAGGTAAAGAATCGATACTTCCGAATTCAACACTCAGACCATCTTTTTGGAATTCATGCTCATGAATATCTATTAAGGCGTAGCCTAAGTCTTTCATCACTTTCATTATCTTGTCCCACTCATAAATTCTGAGATGATCAGGTGCTTCCCAACCTCTAGGATCACCAGGCACATGAATGTCAATGTCAGACGGCCCCCATTCTTCATTTGATCGGTATTCAAACCCCAAAGACCCCATGAGCGTCGGAGTGATTCCGACTTGGTTTAAATGAGAACAAATTATTCGAAATTCATCAAATAGAGAATTCATTCCTCCTCCAATCGTTGATATAGAACTTAATTTCGTTGTGAATAATAAACTAATTTTTACCTTCTACTCTTTCGGTTTCGAAAATACTTCTACTCGCTGAGCCAGGACTTTGATTTCTACAGGTAGGTTATCCGATTTATCGCCGTCAACATCTGACTCCAATTCACTATCAGAAGAAATTTTAATATTACGAGCTTTGATATACTCGATATTATCATTTGCGACAACATCCCCTTTTAGTAAATCAGGAATGACGGATAATTTGGAGAATATAGAAGCATCTTTCAGAATCAAAATATTGGCATAGCCATCTTTGTTTTCTTCAAAGATTTTTTTATCAGCGAAGTAATTTGTCAAGAGAACCAACACATGGCTAGCTTCACCAACATAATTTCCATTTTCTGTTTCAACCTTAATATTAAAGACTTGATCCGTCATGACAGACTTCATGGTATTTACAGCATAGGCCAAAATACCAAATTTTGTCTTGTCCTCAATTTCAACATTGTGAATCGCTTCTGGCAGAGAACCGATACTAAAGATATAACCAAAATAATTGTCATTCGCTTTTCCGATATCAATCTTATTGGTTAAGTTGAAATCCAGTTCATCAATCGCGCCATCGATGTCTTGATTGATTTCCAACAGTTTTGTAATGAGGTTACCCGTCCCACCAGGGATAATCCCTAACTTAGGAATGTAGTCTCTCTCAGCAATACCCGAAATGACTTCATTGACAGTCCCGTCTCCACCGAAAACAACCACTGCATCAAACTGCTCACGAGAAGCTTCCTCAGCAAAATGTGTTGCATCCAAAGCTTTTTCGGTAATTTTGGTTTCTACGTGCTCAAAATATTCTTTTGCTTTATTTTCCAGCTTTTCTTTGTAATCCAAAGCCTTCTCGCCACCAGAAGTAGGGTTGATAATTACCATTGCTTTTTTCATTAATATTCTCCTCAATATTCGTTAGAAATCTTTATATTTCATTATATGAAACTAAATGTAACCCTATTATACAATGAAAACTCAGAAAAAAGAAATATGACGTACTGGAGATTAATACGCTTTTATTCTATTTTCCCATCGCATAACTACATCCTTTAAGTGTTCATCCAAGTAAGAATAGGCCTTTTCCTTTATCCAATCAGTAATACCATAAGCTGCCTCGGCTATGCTACCAGTGATTGCAGCGAGAGTATCACTGTCGCCACCAAGTGAGATGGCGTTTCTTATCGCATCTTCGAAGTCTCTACTCTCAAGAAAGGCGATAATAGCTTGAGGGACAGTTTCTTGACATGTTTCGTTAAAACGATAGTTAGGGCGGATTTCATCTAAAGTTTGAGATAGATTGTAGCCGTATGTCTTCTCTATATAATCCTTAATCCGTCTTTTACATTCTGTATGATTGTCATTAATTGCTTGCTCGTATTCTCTACAATAACCACCAAAGTAAAAACGACACAGAAAGATAGCATCAGCTGTAGCCATAGCACCTTTAATACCTTCTGGATGATTATGAGTTACCTCTGCAGAAATACTCGCAAGTCCTCTAGATGATGGCCACATACCAGTTCTCGCATAAAAACCACAGTCCGTGACCCAAGCACATGGAGAAACACGCATAGCTGATCCATTCCCAAAGCTATTGTAAGGATCACGGTTATCGCTATTTAGCCATGCATTAAACCGAGCACCATAATCAGCATTCGGATACATTCTGCCATATTTCTTCATGGCGTCAATGAAGTCGTCTTTTTGTCCACCATTCATAATTGCTTCTGCAACAGCACAGGTCATAACCGTGTCATCTGTAAAAAAGCAGTCCTTCCGAAATAAAGGAAAGTCTTTTATTTTGATATTGTTCCATTCGTAAACTGAACCTACAAAATCTCCAATAATTGCTCCTAGCATGGTATTCCCCCTTATGGCATATCTGATTCGTTACACATTTCTAATGAGTCACTCTTTAAAAATGGCGCTACCAAATCAATCCACTCATAAGGCAGGTAAGCTGATAAATAGCCGTGATTATAGCCCTTTGCTTCATACAAAATTGTATTTGAATGTAGCTGATGAAATAATTTCGCTGATTCTTTCACACAGTTCAATTCTTTTTCACCATAGATATACAGAACCTGAGCCTTGCTAGCAGAAATCATATCTTTCAGCTTGTAACATCCCATATAGTTTTTGTAAATGGTCACCAATGTTTTGACAGGGGTTCTTGGCAAATCCTCCAAATAATAAGCTTTTATTTCCTCTGGATAAGCCAGTTTAGGATAGAGTTTGTTCATCATGCTTAACTGAAGTTTGCAAGAGAATTTATTGAACATCAATTTACCAAATAGAGACACTAGAAAGATGCTGATTTTAGCTAACCTTGGTTGAGGAATACAGAGGCTTCCATCTATGATGGCCTTCTCAGCAATTTCACTGTCTAAAGACAAAAGCTCCATGGCAATTTGACCACCAAGTGAAACACCACCGATTGCAAACAATTTCCCACCATAGTTTGCTTTGATATAGTCTAGAATCTCCAAAGCAGAATCTTCAGTAGAAACATAATCAAGTTGATATTCCTCGCCGTGGCCATTCAAAGTGGGTAGAATAATACGATATTCTTCTGACAAGATTCGTGCTTGACGAAGATAATTCCACCAAGAACTTCCACCACCATGTATCAGTAAAATAGGAGGCAAATTCTTATCACCAAATTCATGGAATTTCATGTTTAAACTCCTTACTGTAGAACTTTCACTAGCTACACCCATGTTTAATCAGCTCGTACAAGCAGTGATACCGCCTCAACATGTGCTGAGAGCTTTCTTCTATACTAATAGACGAAAGGGTGTGAAAATGATTTTTAAATGATACTGTGGAACGGAACAGTAGCCCTAGTATTGACTACTGTCGTTTCTATTCATATTGGCTATTCTAGGACTGAGATGAAAAAATCTATAAATGCTCAGAATAAAATTGAACCCGCAAATCTCCCCAAAACAATGGTGAGTCATGTACTTGTATTATTCCGAAAAAATACACCTCTGGTGCAGTGAGACAAATTGGTGTATCTTATAGTGGCTTCGTAGATGAAAGCTATACTCTACTATCACTCTTTGATGATGTAGAACAAATTGAAAAAGATAATAGACTTCAGACAGCTATTGATGTTGTCAGAGAACAGTTTGGTTTTTTAGCCATACAAAAAGGAACCGTCCTAACTGAAGGTTCCAGAAATATTGAACGCAGTAAACTTATCGGTGGTCATTCCGCGGGTGGATTGGAGGGATTAAAATGAAACAAGAAAAAAATACAGTACAATTTTCAGAAATCCGTAGCAAAGGATGTAATGATATTGAAATGCTTGAAAGATTTTTACATGGAATCGTTGAAACAGCAACTTCAAAACTTCGTCAGAGAAAACTCAAAACAACTGAAATATCGATACGACTAGTACATGCTAAATCTGAAAACCGATTACCATTGGAATTTACATTTAGCATTAAGCCAACAAGCTCATCTGTGATAATCTATACTGAGGTAATCAATCGCTTTAAAGAATGTTACACAGGTGGGGGAATTCAAGGTTTTACGATTCAATTTGATAAAAATACCCTTGCCTCTGCATAGAAAGGATTTGATATGATTGACCGTTCATATTTACCATTTCAATCAGCAAGAGAGTACCAGGATACAAAGATGCAAAAATGGATGGGCTTTTTCCTATCTGAACATGCATCAGCACTCTCTGATGATACAAACAAAGTAACGTACATGTCTGACTTATCACTAGAGAAGAAATTATTACTCCTCAGTCAAGTATACGCCGGGCAGCTACGCACACGCATTCAAGTGATTGAAAAAAACAAGCGTGTTTCCTACACTGGAACAATACCAAGTCTGACCAAAGATTTCATTTTGATAAAAACTACAACAGGTCACATCAATTTGAAATTAAAAGACATTATTAGTATTGAACTTGTCGAGGAGGTGCTCTATGAATCAGCTTGAGTTTCAGCGTAATCACCTACAAATGGACTATTATAGCGAGAGCTACCAAGATTTTGAACGTGACTTCTACCGCTACTCTAACATGAATATTCCATTGACCTTCCTAACTGATGATATCCTAAAAACAATGGCGACTTCACGTAAGAATTACTTTGTCCTCAATAAGGAAAAGTCCAGAGATAACCGCGATCACTTCTTCATATTTGAAGTAAGTACCGTAGATGAGAATCCGCTAATCTATCATTATACATATAAGAAAACTACAATATATTTAGCAGAAAAATAGGAGCAGTTCAATTGACTGTTCCTATTTTTAATATTCATAAAATCTAAAGTCTTTATACTCTTTAACAATGGAGTCGCCAACCAGAACAGACTATACTGACCAGCGACTACCTTAAATTTAATGTTTCAGATTTATTTTCTTATCTCTAATTTCATAAACTACATCTGCTACATTTTCGAGTAATCGTTTATCGTGGGTGATAAACACGATAGTTCCGGTGTACTCCTTCATTAGTATTTCCAAAGCCTCTAAACTTGGTATGTCAAGGAAGTTACTGGGTTCATCCATTATTAGGATGTTATATCTACCCATGAGCATTTTAGCAAGCAACAATTTTATAATTTCTCCACCGCTTAAAACAGATAAACTTTTTCCAATATCGTTCTGTTTGAACCCCATAGATGCTAGCACTGAACGAATTTCTGATATATTGTAGTCACAATCCTTCTGCATAAACTCCATAACATTCTGATTACTGTTGTACTTGTAACCATTCTGTGCAAAGTAACCTATTTTTGCCTTAGGCGAAATAGAAATTCCTTCTTCATGGTTTAAGATCATTTGGATTAAAGTTGTTTTTCCGATTCCATTACCACCAGTTAACGCCACTTTTGCTCCTAACGGAATTTGAAAAGATGCATTTTCAAACAGAGCCTTATCCCCAAATACTTTATTAATTTCTGCACCGACTATAGGGTATGGATTATGGAGCTCCAATGCTTTACTTTGCCTGAAACGAATTCTGCGAATGCCTTCCGGAGCTTCTACTTTTCCTAAGGCCGCAATCCTGTGCTCTAGGGTTTTAGCAGCATTATACATCTTTTTTTCCTTACTTCCTATTGATTTTTGATGAGCTAAACGCCCTCCGTCTTCAGTACTTTTTTTCTTTGAAGAACCTTTTGCCTTCTGTTCTATTTTACGAGCCTGTTTTCGCTTTTCCTCCGCAGCCCTTTCCAATCGGGCACGTTCCGCAATAAATTGTTCGTATTCTGCAGCTTGGCTCTTACGTTCTTCCTCTTTCTGACGAAGATAATCAGAATAGTTTCCCCAATACTCAGTGATTTTGCCATCTTTCAGTTCCCATATTTTATCTACTATTTCATCAAGAAAATAGCGGTCATGGCTAATAACTAACAGTGCACCTGTAAAATATTTTAGCTGTCCTATTAGAAAATCAATTCCTTCACGGTCTAAATGGCTCGTAGGTTCATCCGCTAAAATACCATGAACCTGTGCCGATAAGGCCTGTGCTATTTTAAGCCTTGTTTCTTCACCACCGCTCATAGTCTGTATATTTAATTGCTCAACACCTAGCTTGCCTACAAGTGCAAAATCTTTTTCCTCCTGCAGAGTTACTTCGTCCAACTGGGGAATATAGGCAAGTTCACCCAGACGATTCATTTTACATCCTGGGGGAGTTAATTCTCCTAAAAGTACCCTGAGTAAAGTGCTTTTTCCAGCACCATTTGCTCCTACTAAACCAATACGGTCATAATCATATACTTCTAATTCATTTATATCTAAAACATCGCGTCCTTTGAATTCCACACGAATGTCTTTTGCTTTTAATATTAATTCCATAACATTTCCTCCTGTCTATAATCGCATGCTTTCATTTGCTTGTATGCAGGGAAAACCCTGCGATTTTAGCAGGAAGAGTTACATGAAAATAAGATACATAAATATTCCTCCAATATTGTTTATTTTAAATCTAATTTTCTAACCTCAGTTATCATTTGGCAAACTATAGCAATGCCAATAATTAAAATACCTGATAGTAAAAACCAATGATTTACACCGATTTTATCAGCAAAGAATCCAGAAAGAATTAACCCAATTGGCATAGCAAGTGACATGATACTTCCGATCAAAGAAAATACACGTCCTAAATATTCAGGCTTAATTTTCTCCTGAAAAAGAGCTGTTTGCACACCGCTATAAAATGGCACCGAAAGCCCCATTATTGCACAGCAAACTACGAATATTACAAATCCATTTGGAGGAAGTATTCCCGAAACGGCTAAACTGGTCCCCATTATAAAAAATGAACTTGTTATTAGTAATACATGCTTTTCGAAGCCCCCTAATCTTCCTAATAATAAGCCTCCTGCTAGCATCCCAAATGCAAAGGAAATTTCCGTAATAGAAATATGCACAGGCGTTCCATTAAAGTGTTCCATGCTTATTAAAGGAAATAGTGCATTGATTGGCATATAAACAAAAGTATATAGTGTTCCTAAGAGTAATAAGGCAAACAATCCTTTGTTTTGTCTCAGAACCACAACTCCTTCTTTCATCTCCCTTATGAAATTTGGTTCTAAACTTTGCACTTGATTACCCAGCTTAGGTATACGTACAATTGCTACCGTAATAGATGCAATCACAGCACCCAATACGTCGATGGCAATAATAGCATTTAAATCCCAAACGGAGTATAAGAGTGCTGCAACTGCCGGACTAACAATATAGCTTATAGACTGCAAAGACTGACTATAGCCTGCGCATTTCGTTAGCTGTTCTTCTGGTACTAAAAGTGGTGTAACCGCATTGAGTGCTGGGGTATGAAAAGCTGTTCCAATGCTACGGATAAACAATACTATCATAATCATCCAGACAGGTAGCTCCATACAGAATGCAACAATAGCAAGCACTGCACCAGCTGCTGCGATAATTAAATCGGCACCAATCATTATCTTCTTCCTATCATGACGATCCACTAGCACACCAATGGCAGGTCCCAAAATCGCATAGGGTAAAAAACCTACTAATGAAGCCATAGACAAGACCATCGCAGATCCTGTTTTTTCTGTAAGGTAAAAAATAATCGCCATTTGCAGGATGGCACTAGTGATTAATGATACTGCTTGCCCTGCCCATATTGCATAAAATTTTCGTTTCCAATTGTTGTATTTTTCCATTTATATTATCTCCTGCATATTATTTTGCTTGAATTTCTATTTTGAATAGCATTCTAGGCAATAAAAAATGCAGGCCAAACCCCACAATGTGGCTTTTGGTCTGCATACATACAATTTGGAAACATTCATATTAAAGACATAGTTAAATAAAGGTATAGTTAAATAACCAATATCCTCACCGTAACTAATGAATGCTCAATATCGTATAAATAAGCACAACAAAAAAGCCTATCATCGGGTATAGATTCTGCTTTTTTTATTGCCAGCTTATCTTAAACGCATTGAGGCTGTCATAGTTTCGGTTCCTCCTACATCTTTGTTTATATCAATTTATAGTATAACACAACAAGATGATATGTTCAATATAAAAGTTATGGAATGAGACTCATACTTCCAATTCGATGCCAGATTTAAAGGATATGACGAAGTTTTCTTCATAGACTGTAACGCTCTGGATTATCTTCCTTAGTAGCAAGCGATTAGCTTTCACAAAATCTTCTGTTTGTAGTTTTAAAAATTCATCAGGATTTTCTAACTCAACCTCAAAATATTTCATTTTACATTCCCTCATTTCATTTATTGATAAATTGAGTTTGCAAAAAAGAGTGGACAATTTTTGTCTACTCTTAACCTTTAAAATAGTTTTTTTTAATCGATTTGAAGTTGCCTAAATTATTACTTATTCGGTAAAATGAAGTATTGCTTTCAACAGATTTCCTTCAACTACACTTCACTTGATTCAAACAAGGTGGGTACATTTCTATTCCCACAAACTCCTTGTCAATGGAAACAAACACGTACCCACAGGGTAAATGGAAATAGAAACTGATAATTTCTAGCTATCACTTCTACTCATTCCAAAAATTTTCTCACTCTGATACTTACCCACCATAAAGCAAAAAGCCTTGCAATCAAGGCTTTCATTATCCCTTTCGTTCAAAGGTTTCTAAGCTTTTACGAGCAGAGCGACACACTCAGCGGTTCGCTATCTCCGTTCTGTCTGCGTGCTAGCACTTGTCAATCACGGACAGCTATCGCATGGGCGGAAGTAAATGCTAATCTTCGTCGTTTTACTCCTTGACTAGCAAACTTACCGCCTCAACATGTGGAGTTAGTCAACATCTATATTATATAACGAAAGTGATAGAGTTGTTGTTTAAAATTAAACTTTAGAATGAAAATATTTAAAAAAAGTAGATCACTTTTAGAAGTGTCCTACTTGTATTATTTTTATTTAAAAAGGGATAAATCCTTAACAAAAGGGGTGTACTCCCGCGCCTTCGGGAAGGAAAAAAAATGGCGCAAAATCAAGGTTTTATTTTTGAAATTTACCAGAAAATACCCTTAATGAAAGTAACGTAGTTCTTGTTGATGGTCATAGTGTGTTCTATTGATGCACGTTCAACGGTTACTAGATTTAGGTTAAAATCGTTAAAGCCCATATCATAGTTTAAAAAAGCGATTATACAAAAACTTGTATATCGCTCTGTTTGTTCACTTACTTTGACAAAGTGGAGGTATCTATCCTCAAGGTCCTCAATGCATTCCATACTGCCAGTAGCGTTACACCAACATCTGCAAAGATTGCCTCCCACATATTAGAAATTCCCAATCCACTTAGAACCAAGAAAATTAGTTTAACTACAATAGCCAAGGTCATGTTTTGCCGAGCTATTCTGACTGTCTTTTTAGCCAGTCGAATGACTTGAGGAAGTTTTTCAAGGTCATCATCCATCAGTACAACATCTGCTGATTCAATGGCTGCGTCCGAACCTAGCCCTCCCATAGCAATACCAACATCTGCCCTAGCAAGAACCGGTGCATCATTCACTCCATCTCCAACAAAGGCAACAGCCTGCTGAGACTGAGTCAGAATTTCCTCAAATGTACTCACCTTATCCTGAGGCAAGCAATCTCCAAATGCATCATTGAAGGCAAATTGCTGTGCAAATTCATCAACCACTGCCTGACGATCACCTGAAAGGAGAACCGTTTTTTTAATTCCGACCGCCTGTAAATCCTTCAAGGCCTCGATGCTCGTCTCCTTCACTTGGTCTGTGATAAGGAAATAGCCTAAAAAGTGACTGTCCTCTGCCAAATAGAGAACTGTTCCTGTGCTGTCAATAGCTGGATAAGCAATCCCTTGAACTTCCATTAATCTAGCATTCCCAAGATAGAGCTGTCTGCCATCTATCCTACCGGACATGCCCTGCCCTGGTAGCTCGGTAATCTGACTCACCCTATTCTCGTCCACTTCCTGTCCATAGGCTGTTCGAATCGAGTTTGCGATTGGATGATTGGAATAGCTTTCCAAATGGGCAGCGAGGTACAGAATATTATCCTCGATACCTTCTGCGTTGACAACGGTATCTACCGCAAAGATACCTTTTGTAATTGTCCCCGTCTTATCAAATACGACCGTATCCAACTTGGCAAGAGCCTCTAAATAATTTCCACCTTTCACTAAGACACCTAATTTAGATGCTCCCCCTAGCCCGCCAAAGAAACTCATTGGTACCGAAACCGCAAGAGCACAAGGGCAAGAAATGACTAAAAAGGTAAGTGCCCGATAAAGCCAAGTCGACCACTCCCCTAAACCAAGCAAGGGAGGCAGGCTTGCAAGCAGAAAAGCGATTCCGACAACCACTGGTGTATACACACGCGAAAAACGTGTGATCATCCGTTCCGTCTCCGCTTTTTTATTGCTTGCATTTTCAACTAATTCCAAAATTTTGTTGACCGTTGATTGCGAAAAAGTCTTTCTCACTTCAATTACCAATGGACTAGTCAAATTGATCACACCACTTGTAATGTCCTCACCAACGCCAATTTCCCTAGGCAGTGATTCTCCTGTCAAGGCTGACGTATCCAGAATAGAACGACCTTTTCTGACCAGACCATCTAGGGGCACCTTCTCCCCAGGCTTAACTAAAATATGGTCCGCAACCCTTACTGTTTCAGGGTCTACTTGAACGGCTTCTCCCCCCTCTAGTCTCCAAGCCTTAACCGACCGAATATCCATCAATTGTGCAATGGACTGACGAGATTGAGAGGTGGCCTTGTCTTGGAAATACTCCCCAATCTGATAAAAAAGCATGACGGCTACTGCCTCTGGAAATTCTCCCAAGAGAAAGGCTCCTAAGGTCGCGATACTCATCAAAAAGTTTTCATCAAAAATATTGCCACGTTGAATATTTTGAACCATCTTGATAAGAACCTTATGACCGATAATGATATATAGGGTCAGATAATAGACCAGACGAATCCAGAAATACTCCTCTGGCAGGAAAAAGCCGAAGGCAAATAGAATCGTAACAGCAAGTAGCAGCTCTTTCGCCCAATCTCGTTTTTCTGGAAGTGCCTCTTCCTTTTTCTCACTGATCACTTCGATTCCAGGTTCAATAGCATCTACTAAGTCAATAATTTCCTTATCTATCCCATCTTCGCTTTTTGTTTCCAAAGTCAGCTTTTGAGCTATCAGATTGACAGTGGCAGATTCTACCTGCTCCAATTGATTGACAGCACGTTCAATCTTAGCAGCACAATTGCCACAGTCAATTCCCCGAAGTACATACTCTTTCTTCATGTTTTTCCTCCTTCAAATGCTTCAGTGTCAAAGACAAGACTGATGCGACATGATTATCCGCAAGTTCATAATAGGTCATCTTTCCTTTTTTCTCCCCCTTGACCAATTGGCAGTCCCGCAGATAGCGTAGTTGGTGAGAAATAGCAGATTTGGTCATCTGTAACGCAATCGCTAAGTCTCCGACACAAATTGTTTTTTGCCGTACTGCTTGTAAAATCCGCAAACGAGTTGGATCAGAAATCGCCTTAAAAAAATTGGACATATTTAGCAATGTAACGGTATCAAACTCCGTCTCATGGACCCCTTGAATTAAATCTGGATTACAAGCTGTTAAACACTGTGACATATTTTGTATTCCTCCTATCCTAAAGTTGTATCAAGTAACATCATAATTAGAAATCCGTCCATAAACTCACCTGTTGCAATATCGGTATTCTTGTGTTCTTGAGCACCTGGCACAAGTTTTTCCACTACAACATAAATCATGGCTCCTGCCGCAAATGAGAGAGCATAAGATAGTAGCTGGGGCATAGACATAACAGCATAGGCCCCTAAAACAACTGCAATCGGCTCAACAATCGCTGACATGGCGCCATAGTAGAAAGCTGATTTCCTACTTCGCCCTTCTGCCCGTAGCGGCAAGGACAAGGCAGAGCCTTCTGGAATATTTTGGATACCAATTCACAAGGCTAATCCAAGGGCACTCATCCACGTAAAGGAAAGTCCAGTTGTGGCATTTGCCACACCAACTGCTAAGCCCTCTGGTATATTATGAATCACTACCGCCAGATAAAGCAGCATGGTCTTTGATAAGGGTCTTTGGGGATTCAAAATCCCTTCCTTATCACTCATCTGTTGATTCAAATGCAGGTGGGGAACCAAATAATCAATAAAGCGGATAATTAAGCCCCCGACAATAAAAACCAACAGCCGTCGGCAACCAGTAAAATCTGTTTGCAGCCATTGACTGGCTATAGCCAAATGAAAGGACAAGCAAAGACCAGACTGCAGCTGCCGTCATAATACCCGCTGCCAAGCCCATCATCATATCCATGAATTTTTGATGAATGGTTTTGACAAAAAAGACCAAACTAGCACCGATAATGGTACAAAACAGGTGAATAAGCCAGCTAATAAAGCTTGCATTACTGGTGATAGAGATGAAAAAAATGACATCTTATACCTCAATAATCGATAATAGTTGAGCAACTGTTCAACTATTACCATTATAGTTGAACAGTTGCTCAATTGTCAAGGAAGAAAGTAAAAAAACTATGAGAAATCCCCATAGCTAGGTGGGTATGTTTATTCCCATTACCTCCTAGTCTATGGAAACAAACACATACCTATAGGGTATTCTACTCACTCTGATACCTATCCTACCATATAAGAAAAATAGTTCCACAAACCATCATAGTGATATCTGAAAATAAAAAGGGGGGCCAAAACTATTCCCACAGACACCTCACATGCAGGAACATTTTGAACCTCCACTGAGTATGTGGAAATAAATTTCAGACATTACTGCTATCAATAATACTATCTCAACTCAGACTGTTAGATTTATACTTCACTCAAAATTCAAAAAAGGCTTAATATCAAGCCTTTTGTAAACCCTGAAACGGTAGACTATATCTTTTTCTCCAGTAGTCCCAAAACCTCGATATGTGCTTACATCTTGCTTTTCCTTCTACAAATTGACTAAAGTTAAATTTGGAGTATTAGAGGAACTGAAATATCCTATTTCTAACCTATAGTTATGCCTATTCGGTTCGAGTTTCAACTAAGTATATTCCCCATTCAGCTAATTCTACAGGCAAATCATAAACAGTTTTTCCATTACTTTCATAGATTTCAGAGATTCCTGGTGAAGTCTTAGAAAAAGTTCCCCAAGCTGTCACTAGTTCTTCTACAAATTGAATATTATGAGGTTCAAAAAAATCATTAAATTTCGATAGTTCTTTACTATAAATTGTCACAACATTATAGCTATCAAGCATGATCTCATCATGACTTTTATGCCCACCAAATCCAAACTTACTTAGTCCATCATTAACAAGTAAATCACCGTATCTAATCAACAGTGCTAGGCATTCCTCTCTTGAACAACCATCAATATAATAAACATCCTTATGAGATTCCTTGATAATATTCTTTTCTATCACTTTTTCTCTATCAATACTGACAGGCAATTCTAAAATAAAAAACAAGGGCTCATCATGAATCGCAATAAAGTGTTGAAAAACCTCTAATATTTTTTCTGCGTGTACATTCGCCATCAAATGATGTTCAGTTAACTTTGTAAATGATTCAAACAGGTTTTCTACCAAGCTAACTTGGTGACCTTTTACTAAATTCAACATTATGCGTCCTCCAGAGAATTTAAACAATATCCACATTTATAATCTCATTATACCATTAACCCACTAAAAAGACTGTAACTTCCCAGTAACAGTCTCTTATAAATCTACCTCAGTTCCTTCAAGGAAAGTTACTACAATTTGTCCAGCTTCTGAAATACTGATGTGGTCGAGAACTCGATTCATGATAACTCCATCAAATTTATCTAAATCTAGTATCTGATACATCTGCTTTGCATAGTGCTTATGGAGAAGATTTGCTCCCTGCTCTAGCTTTTGCCACTTAGCTACCACATCAGATCTATGATCTTGCAATATTCCAACTGCTTTCATAAAGGCTTTCTCAAGCATTTCTTCATCAATATGATTGTTTAAACATCCAATCTGACCTTTAATCCTATATCGATTGTTACACTGCCATACCTTCCGTTTACCACGACTTGTCGTCCAATTTTTTCGACCAAATGCTGAACCACACTCTGCGCAAAATACTTTTGTTGTAAAGGGATTGTTTTCTTTCTGCATGATATAAAATTGGAGCTTATATTGTTCTCTAAATCTCTTTCTTCTTGCTATTTCTAACTGAACAATCTCCCACTTCTCTTTATCTAAAATTGGTTCATGATTGTTTTCAATATAGTATTGATTAACTTGTCCATCATTATCTATTCGTTTCTTCGTCAGGAAATCAACAGTATAGGTTTTCTGAAGCAAAGCATCACCCTTGTATTTTTCATTTTGAAGCATCTTCCATATAGCACTTGGGCACCACTTTGCTTTACCTGTGCAACCTGGTATTTCCTGTTCTCTTAACTCTTTGGAAATAAATTCTGGACTGTATCCTTCTAGAAATCTATCAAATATATACCTCACGACCTTTGCTTGTTCAGAGTTTATAATTAGATTTCCTTTTTCATCTTTGTCATATCCCATAAAGTTTGTAGTATTTACCTGAACTACACCACGCTCAAACTTCTTACGAATTCCCCAAGTTGAGTTTTCTGAAATAGATCTTGATTCATCCTGTGCAAGCGACGATAGAATAGTAAGAAGTACTTCTCCTTTTGAATCTAAGCTATCAATATTCTCTTTTTCAAAAGTTACTCCAATACCTAGATCTTTCAGTTCTCTTACATACTTGATGCAGTCCAATGTATTTCTAGCAAATCTACTAATAGATTTAACTAAAATTCTGTCAATCTTACCTTCTCTACAATCCTGTATCAGTCGGTTAAAAGCTTCACGTTTTTTTGTATTAGTTGCTGAAATACCTTCATCTGCATAAATATCTACCAGATCATAATCTTCATGTTTTAAGATGAATTCACGATAATAATTGACCTGATTCTCATAACTTGATAGCTGTTCGTCTTGGTCTGTAGACACTCGACAATAAGCGGCTACTCTGATTTTTTTCTGAATTTGAGATATGACTGTTTGCTGTAGCTTTCTGGCCGGTATAACTGTAATGTTTTTCTCCATCTTCAATCCTTTCTAACACAGTTACTGGTGAACTTAGTTTCCAATCTTCAATATCCCTTTCAGGGACTCTCATACCTTTACATGAATTTTTTCCTTCTTTGATATATTTGGAACAACACCAAATAATCTTTTTCTTATAAGATACCTGTCTTTTTAATGTTGAACCACAATACTGGCATTTTAACATTCTGGAAAATTTATAGCTTTTATTTGTACCTTGGATCCGAGAACAGCTTTTCATTTTTACCTGAACCTTTTCCCATATTTCCTTAGATATAATTCCTTCATGATTATCTTCGATATAGTATTGTTCCAACTGTCCCTGATTTAATTTCTTTGGACCGTTTACACCATCATGAAAGTATTTTTGAAGCAGTAAAGAGCCTTTGTATTTTTCGTTTTTTAAGATATTACGAATTGTGCTATCATACCATTTCTTTCCTGTTACGGTTGGAACCCTGTCCTCATTAAGTTTTTTAGCAATCCTATGTGTACCCATTCCTTCTAAATAACTATAAAAGATGGTTCTCACTATTTGCGCTTCTTCTTGGTTTATAACAAGTTCTCCTTTTTCGTTTAAATCATACCCTAAAAACCGTTTAGCATTAATGAGTAATTCTCCCTTCTGGAACTTTCTATGAAAACTCCATCGTTGGTTTCCGCTCATGCTTTGTAACTCTTCCTCAGCCAAACTTGCTAATACAGTCAAGACAACTTCACCTTCATTGGATAAAGTGTGGATATTCTGCTCTTCAAAAAAGATATCAATACCAAGAGTTTTTAATTCTCGACTTATTTCAAGAACATTGATGAGATCTCTTGCAAACCTTGATATTGACTTAGTATGGATAACATCAATTTGTCCTTTTCTACAAGCATCTAACATAGTTTGAAAATCAGGTCTATCATACTTTGAACCTGAAATCCCTTTGTCACAAAAAACACCCAAAAACTCAACATCATCACGTTCAGCATACAACTTTTCAAAATAGACTTTTTGATTCTCTAGCGAATCAAGTTGACTTCCGTTGGTTGTAGAAACTCGAACATATGCACAAATTCTCTTTTTTCTTTTGTTATTCTTTGCTTCAATTTTTCTTATATTCATTTTTCCTCCTACAAGAAGTTTTTACACACTATATATCCCTCTAAACGCTATATTAGTCAAGTAATCAGCAACCCTGTACTTTAACAAAATGTCTTTATTGTCCGCTTACCTAAATAGGTACTTTCAAGATAGATTTTTCCGGTTTTAAGAAAAAATCAAAAAGAAAAAGCCTGATGTATTTCACCAGGCTTAGATTTTTTATTTGAAATTTAATCGCAATATGTTATAATAAACATAGAAAAAGGAGCTGAGCTACCAACTCAACTCCAATGTAGAACTGTTAAAAAGACGGTAGCTCGTATAACAGATTTAATCCGTCCTACTCGCTCAAAAGTGGGGACGGATTATTTTTTGTCCTTGTCTTTGAAGATTTTATAGCACAAGCCAATCAAAGTAATGGTAAAGCTACCAAAACCAAGTATTGTCTGTACAACTTCAAATGCGGTCAAAAGAGGCTCTTTATCAACTGTAGTGGGTTGAAGAAAAGCTAAGCTCGAGGAAGGACAACTTTAGTCCTTTCTTTTTTGATGTTCAGAGCGATAAAAATACGTTTTTTGAAGTTTTCAAAGTTTCGAAAACCAAAGGCATTGCGCTTTATAGGCTCTATAATTTCTGTAGTGGGTAATCCACTGTAGAGATTATAGTCCCTATAGGTCGTATACATTATAAATTATTTCATCAATGTCTTTCTGATTATTTTTACCCTCACTAATAATTTCTTCCACAAGCATCGTCAAAGTATTATTAGTTTCAGAATCAATTTTAGGAAACGGAAGCTCCATTAAATTACCTTTAAGAACTTTCAATTCTCCAAACAACTTTTCATATAAGAATTGATACAAGCTAGAATTTAAAAATGCTAAAACTGTTTTAGCTGACATACCTGGTACATTCGGTATTAAGATATTAGCACTATTTAAAAAAAGACTAGAAGTGTCATCATAAGCAAACATCAATTTATTAGAAACAAATTTATAAACAAGTTTTTCTTTAGCTCTATAAATATCTTCTTTCGCTACTTGTTGGAAAGAATCTCTATCATATAGGATATAATTTTGGGCTTTTTTTAATCTATATTTTTCAATCTCTTTTCCAGTATAAATCTTTTCTAGCATAGGACCATCAGAGGATTTCAGCTTTTCTTTATTATTACCAGTAACAATCCCTAGCCCCCATGTACTATTTGATAAAGAATAGCTAGAACTGCTTAAAACCTTTTTAATTATTTTTTCTTCCTTGGGTTTTAAAAGAGAAAAAACTTTATTTTCTGTATATTTAAAAGCATTATAATCAACATAAAATTCTTCATGTTCACCAATGACTTGTACTTTTTCAGAAAAAATTCCTTTACAAAAATTCATGCTAACAAAGCTTGTAGTAACGCCTGTAAAGGTAGATTTGTACAGATGAATCTTGTTCAAATCATGGTTCGATATTATGAATTCCCGTAGCACTCTATGTGACTTAACATTTAAAACCGACTCAGGAAATAAAAAGTTAATCTTCCCACCCTTATTTAATAAATTATATGACTTTATAAAAAATTGAACAAAAGATTCTTTTGATTCAATAAAACTTGTTGTAATTTTCGACTTGTTCCCCCAAGGTGGATTTGTCGCAATGCAATCAAATTGAGTTACTTGTTTAAAAAATGAAACATCAGATAAAAAGTCACCGCAAATTATGTTAGGTTCAAACTCAAAAGATTGATATACAAGAATAAGGTTAACTTTTGCAATAAAAGCTGCAATAGGATCTTTTTCAATACCATATAAATTTGATGGGTTCTCAGTCTTAACTCTTAATAAAAATGCTCCGCTACCACAACAAGGGTCTAAAAAATTCGAGTTACTTTCCAACTCAATATCTGATAACATATTATCTACAATACTAATAGGAGTATAATACGAACCAGCTTTGTTCTTCGCACCTTCAGTGAGTAAACTCTGATATAAAGCCCCCAAAAAATCTTCCCCTTTCTTGTAACTTAAAGAATATTCTTTTTTTAGTTTTAAACGCTTAACTTGAAAGTCCTTCTGAAAATTAGAAAGTATATCTTGAACTATTTTACGATTTTCAACTCCTGCCAGTGCAAGTAAGTCTTCCGCTAGAGAAAAAATAATATCTGGTATTTCCTCGGTATTATATATTTCAACTATTTCTTTTATGAAACTAATTTTATTGCCATCTGCCAAATATTCAACTGGTATGATTCTTTTTTCAGATTTTTGCTTGTTAGCTCGACTTTTTAACTTATCCTCACCGGAAACTGAAAGTTTTTCCCAGTTACGTTTTGTTGCTTCTGAAATTATATTTTCCATATTCCTCCTCTCATGTTCTTTGTATATTACCGTAAGTAAAAATGAATATCAAGTATGGACTTCCTATAACACAAATCAAATAATATTTTGACAAAGCCTGCAGATAAATACAATATCACCAATTTATCGGAAGTCTGACGTTTATTTAATTATTACCTAAAGCTAAAAAAAGTTCATAGAGTTCTTCATAATTTACCCAACGGTATAATTGGTTATCTAGGTGAAATTGAATCGTTTTCTCATTCAAATGAAATTGCCCTTCACCTTCATTCCCACGATGTTGCTTATTTGAGTAATTAGGCAGTGAAAAAACATCATGACTATTAACTTTAAAAATAGCTATTCTGTCTTGGAAAAATAAACCATAGTACAAAATGTCAAATTCAGAAGTTTTGACTTGTTGAATGTTACAATCAAACTTTGAATCAAAAATTTCATGACTATCCATCATTCTATGTTCAACGGTTGAAGCTAGGATTTGTTGTATAACATTTTGTTCGGTGATAGTAGACGTGCTTTTTTTCATAACCGTAGAAAACTTCACTTCAATTCTATTCATTTCAGAATCGGTTAAGTCATAAGCTAAATTACTCGACATTTCTACGCTGATAAGTACCTTAATCATGTACTCTGCAACTGTACCAAATCGTCTAGTACGAAGGGAAAAAATTCCTTCTTTGAATTCTTGAATATCCATTTATTTTTATCCTAATCTAGTTAATTCATTCTTCAATGAGGTATACAAATCTTCTATATTATTACCATCTGTTATGTTGATTTCTTCTTTCAATCTCTCAAGTTCCTCAGATGTTACACTAATTTTACCCCCAGAATACATATCAGCAAATCGTTGCAGTATATCTTTCTTTCTGTTTACTGATTGTTTTTTTAATCTTTCTAATTCAACAGACAAAAAATCCAATCCGTACTCCCTTGATTCTCTATATTGATTGTACTGAGTAGTAAATATTTTAATTTTTTCTATATGCTTATTGAATTTTTTTGTAAGAGATTTGTTCGGAAAAAGAAAATTATAAATTACATTACTATTGAGGTTCTCGCAATTTATATCTTCTACAAGAAATTGCTCAACTTCCGTAACAACGGAATCCTTAATATCCTTAAATAAATTGAATAATTCCTCGTAAGAAAAATTTTTGACTCTAAATTGGTCATGAAAAGATAAATTGGAATCTTTTATGTGAAATTGACCCTCACCTTCGTTCCCAAAATGTTGTGAGTCAGAACCTGAAAATTCAGGATTGTCCTTTTTCTCTAGATACTCCACATCTGAAATTTTATAAATTCTTATTTCATCCCCAAAAAATAATCCATAAAAAAGCGTGTGAAAAAATTTAGGTTTGACTTGCTGAATATTACAATCAAATGATTTTACTTCACTACTTTTTACGATCCTTGTAGAGTTAGACTTTGAATTCATTATAATATCAAATGCCGAGGGTTCAGTAATTGATGACTCAGATTCTAAAACTCTAGAAAATTTAACCTCAATATTACCGTAGTTTTCGCTATAAAGGTCAAAATTCTTAGCCTTTTCTCCCTTTTTTGATTTTGTTGCATCATCAGGCTTATCATTTGAATACATACAATCAAAATGATACTTTATCATTATTTCAGCAACAGTGCCAAAACGCCTAGTATTAAGTTCGAAAATTCCTTTTTTAAACTGATCTAACTCAAATTGATCCATTATATTCTCCCAACTCAATAAAAACTACCATAATTATATCACACTTTGAAATAGAAAAATAGTCAAAGAAAGAGGGTGCATTTCTAGTCCCACAGACACTCAACTTATGGAAACAAACGTCCCCAATGGGTTTGTGGGAATAAATTCGCTCATTTTCTGGAGAGCAATTCTACACACTCGAGTTTGACTCTAGGTTTTATACTTACCACTTTAAAAGAAAAAACCACTGTTCCCAGTGGTTCTAAAAAGGCTTTCGTTACAAGATTTCTAGGCTTTTACCAGCAAAGATACACACTCCACATGATGAGTTTGAGGGAATAAGTCAACTGGCTGGACTTTCTTCAATTCATATCCCAACTCTTTGTAGAGCTTGATATCACGTGCCATGGTTGCGACATTACATGAAATATAGGCAATGCGATCAGCTCCTGTTTGGCTACTTGCCTTGATAAAGCTTTCGGTTAAGCCCTTGCGTGGAGGATCAACCAAGATAATGGTTGGTTGAATTCCATCTTTGAGCCAATTCTTCATGGCATTTTCAGCTGTGTCACAGACATAGTGGGCATTTGAAATATGGTTCAGTTGGGCATTCTTCTTGCTATTCTCAACCGCTTCTGGAATTACCTCAACACCATAAACCTCCTTTACATGTTTCGCAACAGAAAGACCAATCGTCCCG
This sequence comes from uncultured Streptococcus sp., assembly GCF_963521255.1. Classification (GTDB taxonomy): domain Bacteria; phylum Bacillota; class Bacilli; order Lactobacillales; family Streptococcaceae; genus Streptococcus. The sequence continues at coordinate 94,296 of NZ_CAUQTU010000006.1, forward strand.
ATACCAGAATAGGCATCAATAACCACATCATCTGATTTTAATGCAGCAAAGTCAATGGCTGTTTGATAGAGTTTCTCCGCCATTTCAGTATTGACTTGGTAAAAAGCGGGTCCAGCGATTTGGTAGTCATTTCCTAACATTTGGTCGGTAATATAGTCTTGACCATAAAGGGTGCGCCATTCCTTACCAAAAATTGCATTGGTATTTTGGTCGTTGATATTTTGAATAACAGACACAATCTCTGGGAACTGCTTGATGATTTGTTCAATCAATTGGTCGACACGAAAAACTTTGGGACGAGTTGTTACCAAAATAACCATAATTTGCCCTGAATAGTGCCCACGACGCACCACAAGATTTCGAATCAAGCCAGATTGTTCCTTTTCATCATAAGGTTTCAAATCATAACGACGGAACAAGTCACGTAGGGCTACAACTACCTCATCAATCACAGGATCTTGGATAAAGAAATCTTCTAGAGGCATGAGGTCATGCGAATTCTTACGGAAAAATCCTGTTTCCAAGACACCATTCACACGACGAACAGGCACCTGCGCCTTGTTGCGGTACTTGACTGGATTTTTCATACCAAGCGTTTCAGCAACCTCTACATCAGCAATTCCTGCAATCTTGTATAGACTATCCTTGACTTGCTTGGTTTTAAACTTAAGCTGTTCTGGATAGGCAAGATGACCTAAATCCGCGATTCCTGAACGCAGGTAAGCCAAATCTAGATCTTGATTACGGTGTGGCGACTGGACAAGGTATTCTTCAACCTTCCCAAAACCAATCTTTTTATTGACCTTGAGGACTCGCATAAGTATTTTTTCACTCGGTAAAGCATTCTCTACAAAAAAGACCAAACCATCTACCTTGGCAACTCCTGCACCTTCATGGGTCAAGTCCACAATTTCAACTTCTACAATATCATTTTTCTTTAACATTCTCTTCTCTTTCTATTGGCCGACAAAAAAGACGGCAACGTTACGGTTACCATCTATTATACCATGAAATTTCTTAAGAACCAAAACTCTTGAAGAAGTTGACAATGGCTTGCCAGAGGGAGCTTAAGAAGTTACCCCCGTCTTCTAGCGCCTTATCAGCATCAAAGTTAAGGTTGATATTTTTAAAACTGTCGCCAGCTTGTGATACGATACTTTGTTTAAGGTCATTTAGAGTTTTAGTGAAGTCTGCATTGCTGAGGATATCACTTTTTGAGAGATTTAAAGCAAAATTGATGATGATATTGATCTGGTTTCCTGTTATCACCTGATCAAGTTTGTAATTTTTTAAGGTATCTTCAACAATTTTACGGACATCTTCCTCTGTCAGATTTCCCTTGCTTTCTTTAGCTTTGGCGAGTCCTGACTTGATGTCGGCTAGGGCAACGTTTAATTTATTAGCATCATAGCCAGTTTTGTCCTTGTTTTCAGCATTGATATCTGACAAAGCCTTTAGCTCTTCTTGAGCCAAGTCTTTATTGGCTTGTGGCACCTTGGCTCCATTAGCTTCTAGTGAATAGTAAATCCCGGCTAAGGCACTCTCACCTGTAACTGGAATAGGTGCTGCTACAGTGATTTTGGCGTGTTCCACACCCAAAGTTACGGCCGCATTTCGGTACATATCCTGCGTCACCTTAGTGATATTTTCTGGTGTTTCAATCTTGACCTCAAGTGGCGACTTGTCACCTAGCTTTTGAATCTTGGCTGATGAATACAACTGTAAACTAGAGTCATCGGCTACATTCATGATTTTAGAATAGACATCAGGCGTCATGGTCTTGAGTTCTTTGGTATCTGTTGAGGCATTGTAGCCTAGTTTTTTAAGGGTTTGATTTTTTTGATCTTCAGACAATGATGAACCTAGGACATATTCAGGTTGAACATAGGTTTCATCGATAACTTTTTGCACATCTGTTGCTGCATGGGCGCTATTCATAGCTGTTACTGCCCACAAGACCGCAGCACTAGTCAGAAAGAGTTTCTTTCTCATAGGGAATTTTCTCCTTTACCTTTCTAGAGTAATATATCTATCTTAAAGAAAACTTATAACAAAAACACCTGGGCTAGCCAGATGTCGAAAAGAGAGTGAAACATTTGATGATGTAAAGATTGAGTTGCACCTGTCTAGAATAATAATAGTTTCCTCCATTTACATAGAGTTTTGCTCCATGAAAAATGGAAATAGGGTGAATATAACAATAAGTCTTTCCAGTCGTATTGCCAAGCAAGGGAGCAACAGTATCACGAGAGTACTGTTTGGCCAGTGCTAGGGTGTTTTCCTTACCATTTTGGGCGATAAAATCGATATAGGCAGGTCCAAAATTATAGGCTTGAACAGCTGTCCAGACATCAACACCCTTCTTCTGAGCCAGATAGAGATTATCTGTCAGAGTTTGAACGCCTTGCCGAATGCTAGAGGCATTATCATTGATGGTGTTGGTGGAACCACTTGCAGACTCACTAGACTGCATAACATCGCCTTCTTTTCCTTTTGTTTCGGTATAAATCATAGCGAGCACAAGCTCTTCGTTTGCTGGGGTGTCTTTTTCACTCAAGATTTCTCGCACCATGGGTTGATAGGTCATGACTTGCTTGACATCTTGGTGAACGCGGTAAGCTTTATAGCCAGCAAAAAGGAAGACTGCTAGTACAAGCACTCTTCGAATTCGTTTAAACATTATTTACTTTGAATATCCTCGATATTTTTGATTAAGATAGAGTAGGTTCCATTGTCGTTTTGGATAAACTCAACAGACTCGGCGTCTTGATAGACGTTATTGGGAACGATGAGCTCAATTCCATTTGACAAGGAGAGTTTTTGGTTTTCAAATTTCTTTAACTGGCGGCTGGCATCAATTTCATCAAATTGAACAGGCTCTGGTACAGCTTCCTTGACTTGATCAATAAAGCTCAAACGAGCCGTCAGATTATTGTCAAAAAGGTCGTTGGCCAATTTTTCAGGTGACAATTCATTGCTTTCTTCTAGATTATTGAAAATCGCTGATTTGACCTTGGATTGAAATTGAAAATCATCTGTATTAAAAGTCTCAGCAATTCGCTGTGCCGTTTTTTCTAGTTCCTTGATAGATTTTTTAGGAGAAATCTTAGGAGCGACAGCAAGAAGATTATCTGAAAAATAGTTCAAAAAAGTCCCGTTGTACTTGATTCGTTTTTCAATCAGATGGTACTTGCGACTCTGAAGATTAACCACTAAGGCCTCATCAGCACCCGTTCCAAATCCAGGCAGGTTATTCTGAGTCAGCTTGATTGGATTATCAACTTCTCCTCCGAGGTGGGTCAAGGTCTCACGCAGGGCAATTCGCAAGAAAGCAAAATGTTCTACACCTTCTTTAGAAAATTGCACAAAAATCAAGTCATTGGTCTTGAGATTTTCGGAAATGCTGAACTCCTCTTTCCAGAGATTAGCAAGCTTTACTGATGTCTCCAACAAATCGTCTGTGATGTGATTGAAGAAGGGATTTTCTTCTTCGAAAATCCCAGTCTTGGCTTCATCTGAATACACACGTTCAATTTTTTTACGCAGGTATTCTTCGATTTTTGGAGTAATATTGAGAAACTTATCCGCTAGAAATAGCTCGGTATCATCCGGGCTAAACTGATGGATAATTGCTTTCTTAATATAAATGTCCATAAAAGTTTTAGTCCTCGTATAATGGGAAGGCATCTGTCAATTCTTTAACTGCACTTCTCACTTCTTCTAAGACAGCTTCATTTTCCGCATTCTTAAGAGTTTTAATGATAAGCTCAGCCACTTTGCGACTTTCTTCTTCACCAAATCCACGTGCAGTAATAGCTGCTGCTCCGATACGAATACCACTTGTCTTGAATGGTGACAAGGTTTCGTAAGGGATTGAGTTTTTATTTAGGGTAATATTGACTTCATCTAGCAAGTTTTGAGCAACTTTTCCGTTTTCTACAACCTTAGTCACATCCACTAGGAAGAGGTGGTTTTCAGTCCCACCAGAAATGATACGGAAATCAGGATCTTGCAAGAAGACATCCGCCATAGCCTTGCTGTTCTTGATAACATTAGTAGCGTATTCCTTGAAGGATGGATCTAATACTTCTTTGAAGGAAACTGCCTTAGCAGCAACAACATGCTCCAAAGGGCCACCCTGAATACCTGGGAAAATAGCTGAATTGATTTTCTTGGCAAGTTCTTCGTCATTGGTCAAAATCAAACCACCACGAGGTCCACGAAGTGTTTTGTGAGTCGTTGTTGTAGTGATATGAGCGTATGGTATTGGACTTGGGTGTAAACCAGCAGCAACCAAACCAGCGATATGGGCCATGTCTACCATGAGCTTCGCACCCACAGCATCCGCAATTTCACGGAATTTTGAAAAGTCGATAATTTGAGAATAGGCTGAAGCACCTGCTACGATCAATTTTGGTTTTACTTCTTGGGCTTGTTTCAAGATAGCATCAAAGTCTAAGAATTCCGTTTCAGGATCCACACTATAAGAAACAAAGTTGTAGGTTTGACCTGAGAAGCTAACAGGAGCCCCATGAGTCAAGTGACCACCTGCAGCTAAATCCATTCCCATAACCGTATCGCCAGGCTCAATCAAGGCCATGTAAGCCGCACAGTTAGCTTGGCTTCCTGAGTGTGGTTGGACATTGGCAAATTTTGCACCGAAAATTTCTTTTGCGCGTTCAATGGCTAGAGTCTCTACCACGTCTACCACATCAGTTCCACCATAATAACGGCGTCCTGGGTAACCTTCGGCATATTTATTCGTCAAGATAGACCCTTGAGCTGCCATAACAGCCTTGGAGACAACGTTTTCCGAAGCAATCAACTCAATGTTGTTTTGTTGGCGTTCTTCTTCTTTGGCAATAGCATTCCATAGATCAGCATCGTATGCTTTAAAATCGTCTTTGTCAAAAATCATAGGTCTTCTCCTTTATAGTGTAACTGGTCCTTTAGTGTAAGAAAATAAACTAAAAGATGCGAATAAACCGTTTCTGCACTTTATCACAAGTATAACCAACTTTTTCATAAAATGCATGAGCACCCAGACGATGATCGGCAGAGTTTAAGCGGATAAACCCATAGCCGCGTCTTTTTGCTTCTTGCTCCAACCCTTGCAGTAAGCTTTTACCGATACCTTGACCTTGCTCTCGAGGTAAAACTGCTAAAGCTAAAATATTAAATCCTGCTTTGGAATAGAGGGATTCGTAAACTTCAGCGTGGACATATCCAAGTAAGACATGACTGGCTACATCCTCATAGCCAAGAAGGAAATGATGGGAATCCTGAGATAGTCTAGCTAATTGACTATCCGTTTCCTCTAGACTAAAAGAATAGCCCAAAGCCTCTTGGTTAATCTCACATATAGCTTTTACATCTGTTTCTTGCAAATCTCTTAGCATCTCATTCCTCCTCAAAAGAAATCTCTGGCAACCGAGCAAGAATATCTTCTCGCTTAATCGCCCCTTGGCGTAATATTTTCACCTTATCTCCAGACAAGTCCAAAATCGTTGAATCCTGTCCAGTTAGAAAAGCATCGTCTTCCAGACCCAGAACCTCTTGGTCAAAATCCTCTAGAATTTGATTAAAGGTCACTCCACTTGCCTGCCCTGAAATATTGGCAGACGGCCCAATCAAGGGACCTGTCTCTCGAATCAAATCAAGGGTAATGGGATGACTAGGCATCCGAAATCCAACAGTTGCAAGACCAGAATTGACCCAATAGGGAACTCGGTCATTAGCTTCGAGAATAATGGTTAAGGGACCTGGTAGAAAGGTCTCTACAAGTTTTTGCAGATAAGATGGCTGATTCTTAGAAAAGTTCAAGATGTCCTCTAGAGAGGCGATATTGAGGTTAAGAGCCTTGTCTCTTGGACGACGTTTGAGTTGGTAAACATGATCAACTGCTTTTTCGTCTAGAGCCTTGGCAAAGAGACCATAAACTGTCTCCGTAGGTAAAACAACTGCCCCACCCTTCTCCAACTCTTGTCTAATCCTGTCCATCATCAATCACGACCATCCTATCTTGACCAAACTGATCCTTTAGTGTTCGTACTCGTTTTTCAGGAAGATGTTTCCTAAAAAGCTCAGGAACACTTTGACCTTGCTTGTATCCAATTTCAAGGTAAATCTTACCACCATCCTTGAGATGGTACTTTGCATCTTCCGCAATTCTACGGTAAATAGCTAGGCCATCCTCGTCTGCAAAGAGGGCTAGATGAGGCTCTGAATACAAAACATTCAAGCCTACCTCTGACTCATCTTCACGAGAGATATAAGGTGGATTGGATACAATTATATCATATTTTTCAGAAATTTCTGCAAAACAATCAGATTTTTTAAAAAATATATTAAGTTTTTGATTTTTAGCATTTTCGCTAGCTAAATCTAAAGCATTTTGGGAAATATCTGCTGCTGTCACTGACCAAGCTGATCTGTTTTTTGCTAAGGCAAGGGCTATAGCTCCACTACCTGTCCCAATATCCAGAACTGAAAGATTCGTCTCAGGATTTTCAGCCAGGATAAGCCCCACCAACTCCTCTGTCTCTGGACGAGGAATCAAAACCCGCTCATCAACTGTTAACTGCATACCAAAGAAATCTGCATGACCGATGATATATTGGGCTGGCTTGTGAGCTGCTAACTGTTGGAAAATTCCTTTTACAAATACTTCTTCCTCTTCCGTCACTTCCTGCTGGAGGGCAAAAACGAAATCTGTAAAAGAGAGATTTTTCAAGCTACGATAGACAAAAGAGAGGCTTTCAGCTTCCTCTCCTTGTCTTATCAACTCTTCTTCAAAATCTGAAAATAATTGAGCTAATTTCATTATTTATTTAATTCTTCTAATTTTTGTGTTTGGTCATAAAGTACCAAGGCGTCCACAACTTCGTCCAATTTTCCAGACAAAATTGTATCTAGTTTTTGGAGGGTTAAGCCGATACGGTGGTCTGTGACACGGTTTTGTGGGAAGTTATAAGTACGGATTCGTTCTGAACGATCGCCAGTACCGATTGTAGACTTACGCTCAGCGTCTTGTTCATCTTGTGCGATCTGAGCAAAGTGGTCAGCAACACGCGCACGGATGATTTTCATGGCTTTCTCACGGTTCTTCTGCTGAGTACGTTCTTCCTGCATCTCAACCTTGATGTTGGTTGGCAAGTGAACGATACGAACGGCAGTCGCAACCTTATTGACATTCTGTCCACCAGCACCAGATGCGTGGTAGATATCAACACGAAGGTCTTTTGGATCAATATCATATTCAACTTCTTCCACTTCAGGCATGACAAGTACTGTCGCTGTCGAAGTATGTACACGGCCTTGGCTTTCTGTCACAGGGACACGTTGCACACGGTGGGCACCTGATTCGTACTTAAGCTTAGAGTAAACAGACTGACCTGAAACCATGGCAACGACTTCTTTGAAACCACCGACACCGTTCATAGAAGCTTCCATAACTTCAAAGCGCCATCCCTGAGCTTCAGCATACTTTTGGTACATGGTAAGAAGGTCCCCAGCGAAAAGTGCCGCTTCGTCACCACCAGCCGCTCCACGAATTTCAAGGATGATGTTCTTGTCATCGTTTGGATCCTTTGGAAGGAGCAAAATTTTGAGTTTTTCTTCGTATTCTTCTTTTTCAGACTTGGCATCTTTGAGTTCTTGCTTGGCCATTTCTTCCAAGTCAGCATCTCCACCTGATTCCTTAATCATTTCTTCAGCGTCAACGATGTTTTGAAGGACTTGTTTGTATTCTCGGTAAGCCGTCACTGTATCACGGCTTGAAGCCTCTTCTTTTGAAAGCTCCATGAAACGCTTGGTGTCTGAAACCACATCTGGGTCACTCAGCAATTCTCCTAATTCTTCATAACGGTCTTCTACAGCTTGTAGTTGATCATAGATGTTCATTTTTTCTCCTTATTTCTCAATTGTTAAATCATAGATTGCTACTACTTCGTTCTCAAATATTTCCCCAGTTTCTTTAAATCCATAACTGAGGTAACAAGATCTTGCATGTTCATTTTCTGGTTCATAAGATAACCAAAGTTTATTGCTTAAATCTGCTGGCGCTGTCCGAACATAGTCTAGTACTTTATCCATAATTGGTTTAAAATATCCTTGATTTTGAAAATTATTATCAATCATAAAACGAAATAGTAAATAATTTCCACTACTAATTCCAATCTTTTTATCATAAGCTATCATCACAAAACCTATAATTGCATCATTATCATAAACTGCCAATGGAGCTACAAAATCTCCATTTTTAGTGTAGACGTATGCTTCAGCTAAACTAATTGCGTTGGTTGCAATGAATTGTTTTTGATATTCCTTGACATCCAAATTCAAAACATCAAAATAATTTTCCATTGTAACATCTCTTAGTTCAATTGTCATAGTTTTGCTCCTTGTTAGAGGTTATCATTGGCGCAAAATAATGTTTACGGCAAACTGAGATATAGGTTTCATTGCCACCAATCTGGATCTGTTCTCCATCGTAAATGGGCAGTCCATCCTGTGTTCGCAAAACCATAGTCGCCTTTTTCTTACAATACTGACAGATTGTCTTGATTTCGTCAATCTTATCTGCTAAGAGCAAGAGATACTTGGAACCTTCGAACAGTTCATTGCGAAAGTCATTTTTCAAACCAAAAGCCATGACAGGTATGTCTAACTCATCAACAACACGAGCTAGGTCGTAAACATGGTGACGTTTGAGAAACTGAGCTTCATCGACCAAAACACAGTAAGGTTTTACTGGTAGGTCTCGGATATAGCCGAAGATATCTGTCGTTTCCTCAATCGCAATGGCAGGGCGTTTCATACCAATCCGACTCGATACATAGCCAACACCGTCACGCGTATCCAGAGCTGAGGTCATAATCACAACACCTTTTCCTTGCTCCTCGTAGTTATAGGCCACCTTGAGAATCTCAATAGTCTTACCGGAGTTCATGGTCCCATAACGATAATACAACTGTGCCATGTTTCTTGCTTCACGTCCATTTCTAAATTTTTGCTACATTCTAGTATATCATAATTTTCTTAAGCTTTAAACGGCAAAATGTGGTAAAATAGAAGAAATCAAAAACTAGTGGAGGAAGCTATTATGCCATTTGTACGCATCGATTTATTTGAAGGACGCACGATCGAGCAAAAGAAAGCTCTTGCTAAGGAAGTAACGGAAGCGGTTGTTCGTAACACTGGAGCCCCTCAATCTGCTGTCCATGTCATCATCAACGACATGCCAGAAGGAACTTACTTCCCTCAAGGTGAAATGCGCACCAAATAAGCTAGCTTAAGCAGAATTGCTTAGGCTTTTTCAATCTCCAAGTAGCATCCATTGAAGAAATAGTTCAAATTTGTTACAATTTGAAAAGAGACTTGGAAAAATTTCCAAGAAAAGAGCTATTTATTAAAGGAAACATTATGATTACACGTGAATTTGATACCATCGCTGCTATCTCTACTCCACTAGGTGAAGGGGCTATTGGTATTGTCCGCCTGAGCGGAACAGAAAGTTTTGCTATTGCGCAAAAGATTTTTAAAGGAAAAAACTTGAGTCAGGTTGCCAGCCATACCCTTAACTACGGTCACATCATTGACCCTCAGACAGGAAAAGTCATGGACGAGGTTATGGTTGGAGCTATGAAGTCTCCAAAGACCTTCACTCGTGAGGATATTATCGAGATTAACACTCACGGTGGGATTGCGGTCACTAATGAAATATTACAACTAGCGATTCGTGAAGGGGCTCGGTTGGCAGAGCCTGGTGAATTTACCAAACGTGCCTTCCTAAACGGTCGTGTGGATTTGACACAGGCCGAGGCGGTGATGGATATCATCCGTGCTAAGACTGACAAGGCCATGAACATTGCAGTTAAACAATTAGACGGCTCCCTTTCTGACCTGATTAACAATACCCGTCAAGAAATCCTTAACACACTTGCCCAAGTTGAGGTCAATATCGACTATCCTGAGTATGACGATGTTGAGGAAGCCACTACTGCCGTTGTCCGTGAAAAGACTATGGAGTTTGAACAATTGCTAACAAATCTCCTTAGAACAGCCCGTCGCGGTAAAATCCTTCGTGAAGGAATTTCCACAGCCATCATCGGTCGTCCCAACGTTGGAAAATCTAGCCTTCTCAACAATCTCTTGCGTGAGGACAAAGCAATCGTCACTGATATCGCTGGCACTACACGTGATGTCATCGAAGAATACGTCAACATCAACGGTGTTCCCCTAAAATTGATTGACACAGCTGGTATCCGCGAAACGGATGACATCGTGGAACAAATCGGAGTTGAGCGTTCGAAAAAAGCCCTTAAGGAAGCCGGCTTAGTTCTACTAGTGCTAAATGCCAGTGAACCACTGACTGCGCAAGACAGACAACTGCTTGAAATTAGTCAAGAAACCAACCGCGTTATTTTACTTAATAAAACCGACCTGCCTGAAGCGATTGAAACTTCAGAGTTGCCAGAAGATATCATCCGTATTTCAGTCCTTAAAAACCAAAATATTGATAAGATTGAAGATAGAATGAACAACCTTTTCTTTGAGAATGCTGGGTTGGTTGAGCAAGATGCAACCTACTTATCCAACGCCCGTCATATTTCCTTGATTGAGAAGGCTGTTGAAAGCCTACAGGCTGTTAATGAAGGGCTGGAACTAGGTATGCCAGTTGACTTGCTTCAAGTTGACTTGACCCGTACTTGGGAAATTCTCGGTGAAATCACTGGAGATGCTGCTCCTGATGAACTCATTACACAACTCTTTAGCCAATTCTGTTTAGGAAAATAGGAAAATCCATGATCGTTGTTTCGGTCATGGATTTTATTGTCTTTATTAGTAATCTGGTCTTAAGACCCCTGTTACGGTTGCCTTAGTCGCTTCGTAGTCGCCATCTACGACAACCTTGATAATGCGTTTAGCATCTTCTTCTGGTGCTGGAACAAGAGGTAGACGAGTTGGACCAGCTTCAAATCCCATATAGTTGAGAACGGCCTTAACAGGAGCAGGACTTGGATATGAGAAGAGGGCATTAACCTTAGGAATGAATTTACGTTGAATAGCTGCTGCTTTCTTCATATCACTTTCTGCAATGGCAGTAAACATCTCGTGCATTTCATCTCCATTTGTATGGGATGCAACAGAAATAACCCCATCCGCACCAAGGTTCATGGCATGGAAAGCATCTCCATCCTCACCTGTATAAATCAAGAACTCCTCTGGCTTGTGCTCAATCAAGTAAGCCATATTGGCCAAGCTGGTACATTCTTTGACACCAATAATATTTGGATGGTCAGCCAAGCGAAGCATGGTTTCTGGAGTCAACTCGACAACTACACGCCCTGGAATGTTATAGATAATAATAGGTAGGTCAGAAGCATCTGCAATGGCCTTAAAGTGCTGATACATTCCTTCTTGAGAAGGTTTGTTGTAGTAAGGAACAATAGCAAGCCCAGCTGCGAAACCACCAAACTCTGCTACTTCTTTGACAAACTCGATAGAATCACGCGTATCATTGGTACCCACACCCGCAATCAAAGGAACACGTCCATTGACAACTTTCTGTACAGCTGCAAACAGTTCCAACTCTTCATCGTGGGTCAAGGTTGGACTTTCAGCAGTCGTCCCTGCAAGAAGAATGCCGTCTGTATGATGGGCCAACAGATGCTCAATCAAGGCTGGAATGGCATCAAAGTTGATGGAGCCATCCTCGTGGAAGGGGGTAATAAAGGCTGTGATGATTTTACACTCTTTTAAATCTTGATAAGACATGAGAAACACCTCTCTATTTCAAAGAAGGAGTTCATCTGAACTCCTAAACGATATGACTATTTTAATTCAAATTTCAATTCGGCTGTTGGACGAACCAAGCCACGTTCATAAAGAGTTTCCGCAATCTGAACGGAGTTCCAAGCAGCACCTTTGAGCAGGTTATCTGAAACAACCCACATGTGGATTCCTTTTTCAGCATCCAAGTCTTTACGGATACGACCAACAAAGGTATCACGTGAACCAACTGCATTGATGGCTTGAGGATAAATTTGATGAGCAACATCATCTTCAAGGACAGCACCTGGGAAAGCTGCGATAGCTGCTTTCACTTCTTCAATTGGAGCCACTTCTTTTGTTTCGATGTAAACAGACTCAGAGTGAGCTGACAAGACTGGAATACGCACACATGTTGCAGATACTGCAATGCTGTCATCTTCCATAATTTTCTTAGTTTCCTTAGTCATCTTCATCTCTTCGTAAGTGTAATCATTGTCAGTGAAGACATCGATTTGTGGAAGAGCGTTAAAGGCGATAGGATAATGTTTCTTGTCACCGCCTGAAGGCAAGATTTCGGCATGCAAATCACGTGGGTTTACACCGTCATTCAAGACTTCACGAAGTTCACGTTGTGTCTCAAGAATTGCTCCCATACCAGCACCTGAAACGGCTTGGTAGGTTGAAACGATAATGCGGTCCAAGCCCCATTTTTGGCGAACTGGCTCAAGAGCCACCATCATTTGAATTGTTGAACAGTTAGGGCAGGCAATGATTCCGTTGTGGGCATCAAGTGCATGAGCATTGACCTCTGGAACAACCAAAGGAACATCTGGATTTTGACGGAAGTAAGATGTATTATCTACTACTACCGCTCCAGCCTTCACTGCGTATGGTGCATACTTAGCTGATGTAGAACCGCCTGCTGAAAAGAGAGCAATATCAACTCCCTCAAAAGCTGTTTCAGTCGTTTCTTCAATCGTAATATCTTGATCTTTAAATTTCAAAGTCTTGCCTGCTGAACGTGCAGAAGCAAGTAAGCGGATTTTTTCGATTGGAAGTGTTGATTCTTCCAACATTTTTATCATCTGAGCTCCGACAGCACCTGTCGCGCCGACTACAGCAACTGTATATCCCATAAATAACCTCTTTCGGAATTTTCTAAAAATTTCTATAATAGATGTATTATACTACTTTTTTCATGAATTGCAAAGCTTTTTCATCATTTTTTGGAAAATAAAAATCCCCAGTCGCTAGACTAGGGACTAAGAGGCATCTTCATGTGATGAGCAGGTTCACACAACTCATCAAGGTCCGCTCCTGCGTTATGACCTCCTTATGCTCAATAGTAGTCCGAAGACTACCTATCGACTCATCGCATCTACTATTCTACTAAATAGAATAACTTTTGTCAACAGACGAAACTCTTTATACTCTTCGAAAATCAAATTCAAACTTCGTCAGCGTCGCCTTACCGTATATATGTTACTGACTTCGTCAGTTCTATCTACAACCTCAAAGCAGTGCTTTGAGCAACCTGCGGCTAGCTTCCTAGTTTGCTCTTTGATTTTCATTGAGTATTAGTTTTATTTACACAGGTGCATAAGAAATATATTTGAAAAATTTGGGGCAGACATAACAAAAACCCTTATAAATCAAGGGCTTTTCTGTCTATTTCATGCTAATTGCCGGGATTGAACCGGCGACCTCATCCTTACCATGGATGCGCTCTGCCAACTGAGCTAAATCAGCTTACTTGAAAAGTATACTATAATCAGAAAAACTTGTCAAGTTTCCTTAGAAATTTTCCATAAGAAAAAGCCAAGTAATGACTACCCAGCTTGTCTAATTCTATTTGCTTAAATCGATTCGACGGCCAATTTTACCAATAATAATCGCTCCAATAATCAATGAGGCAAATTCACCAATTCCTGTTGTGAACCAAGTGAGGAAAAATGGTAATTGCGCTACGATATTCAACTCGGCAGCAATGGTAAACATGGAAATTGAAAAGAGGATTGAAAAGAAGAAATGATCTTTTCGAATTAATCCGTTAAATAGATAATCATTGCTGTATTTTGCAAAAAGCCAAACACCTAAACTGAGGAATACCAAGGTTGATCCACCACCAACAAAGACATCTAGCAATCCGAAGCTAAAGAAATTAGCAATCATACAACCGATGGTAACTCCGATGATGTACTTAGGATTGTAAAAAGCCATAAAGTTCATCATTTCTGAAATACGGAACTGGTAAGCACCATAGCTAATGGCATTGAGAGGCGGTGTGACAGTCAAAACGACGTAGATAGCAGCAACGATTGCAATATCTGCTACGTCACGAATAGTTAATTTTTTCATCTTTTCTCCTTTGGCGGTTGTCCGCGTGTAATATGCTTGGTGAAAGAAGCTAAGCACCAAGGGTTGATTTATTCAACCTTACTAGTATAGCACAATAGTCCTCTTTATGCTATACTAAGAACATGAAAAATCATATTCAAAGTTTCTTTAAGAACGAGCTCTTGTCCTATCTCTTTTTTGGTATAGCGACTACTCTTATTTCTATTCTATCCCGATTAGTCATTTATCAACTAACTCATAAAGAACTCCTTGCTACTGCCCTAGCAAATATTATTGGTATCCTCTTTGCCTTTATCACAAATGATACGATTGTATTTAAGCAGGCTAGGCAGAATTGGCCAAGACGTTTAGTGAAATTTACTCTTGCCCGCCTTTCTACTTTTCTTTTAGACTTATTTTTAACTTTTCTCTTTGTAACCCAGTTTCCTAATATTATTGGACAATTTGTAAATAATAATATAGACAAGGTTAATACTATCGAAACAGCTATTTCACAATTATTGATAATTATTCTTAATTACATTTTTAGTAAGGTTTTTATTTTTAAAAAATAGAAAATTTTTGAGCATCTATCTTGCATGCTCTTCTTAATTAATATATAATTAAGAGTAAAATTTTTTTGAAAGGGAAAATGAAAATGTTAAAAGATCTTAAAGCATTTTTGCTTCGTGGTAATGTTGTTGACCTTGCTGTCGGTGTGATCATTGCCTCTGCTTTTGGTGCAATCGTTACATCACTTGTTAACGATATCATCACTCCACTTATTTTGAATCCAGCCTTGGAAGCTGCGAAAGTACAAAACATCGCTGAGCTTGCTTGGAATGGTGTTACATATGGTAAATTCTTGAGTGCTGTTATCAACTTCCTAGTTATCGGTACTGTTCTCTTCTTCGTTATTAAAGGAATTGAAAAAGCTCAAAGCCTTACTAAGAAGGAAGAAGCTGTTGAAGAAGCTCCAGCTGGTCCAACTGAGTTGGAAGTACTTCAAGAAATCAAAGCCCTTCTTGAGAAAAAATAATCTATTAAAAGGATCTAGCGCAAAGCTAAATCCTTTTTTCTTTACTCTTTTGGTAATTTACCTGCTTTCTCAAGCATTTTCTTGATAAGATAAGGCATCTTAACATTTTCACGACCTTTTTTCTCAATCAATTTTTTCACAAATTCTGGCATTTGTAGGTCTTGTGATTCATCTAAAATATTTTTAGTTTCATCCGAAGGAACTAATTCATCAAAGGTTTCTTCTTCTGGGAAGAATTCTCTAAATTCTTGATGTTCATTGGCTCTGACTGTATTGACCAAGGCCTCAATCAAGCGAGAATCCGTATTTGGCATTGGTGGACGATGGTAGTTGACACCCAATTCCTGACACAAGTCATAACATTCCACATCATTATCAAACAAGACCTCAATGTGCTCACTGATAAAACTAATAGGTACAAAAATATAATGCTCTGGATGTTCTGTCTGTTCTCTAAGGTACTCTAATACATCTGGCTTAATCCAAGGAATACCGATATCACTCTCACTTTGCCAAGTATTGGTATATTGCTCGGAACTCAAACCTAATTTTTCAGCAACTAACTTGCTATTTTCAAAAATTTGGTCAATATAAGGGTCACCAAAATCCAAGGCAAAAATGGGAACACTATGAGCTGAAAAGATGACTTTAAAGCTATCCTGCTTTACTTCTTCTTTTAAAATCTTAGCAATTTCATCTGCCCAATAATTTAAGAGCGCTTCTTCTTGATACCAGTCCTTGATAACTAAAAATTGAATTTGTTTGCTTTCTAAAAATTTCTCGTATCCCATGACAGAGTAAAAAGAATAATGAGGCTCCAAAATCAAGCAAATACACTGCTCAATTCCATCTGCTTCCATCTGACCGATCACATCTGGGATAAAGGGTCTAGAAAACTTATTGGCAAAATAGACACTGTATTCATTTCCCAATCTAGCTTCTACCAGGGCAACTTCTTCACGGGTAATTCTTTGCAGAGGCGTGCCTCCAATTCGTACATAATTATCATAGAGTGTTTGAATTTCATGATCTTGAGGTCTCACTCCACGACGAATATTTGTGAAAAAATCAGCTACACCTTCAAAGGTAATCTCTTCTGGCGAACCGAAGGTCATCATTAAAATTGCTTTTTTCATAACTACTTCCTTGTGATGTTCTTATCAATTTTATTTTATCATGAATCCACTGATAAGTAAACGCTAACATAGAGAATTTCCCTAACTTCTGTCTTTTGTTTTTCTCTTCTTTCTATGATACAATGGAAAAAATGAATTCAAAAGGAGTTTTTTATGACTTACCCAAATCTCTTGGAACGTTTCTTAACCTATGTTAAAGTCAACACGCGATCTGATGAACACTCTACTACTACTCCAAGTACGCAGAGTCAGGTTGACTTCGCAACCAATGTTCTTATACCTGAAATGAAACGTGTTGGACTGCAAAACGTCTACTACCTTCAAAATGGTTTTGCGATTGGTACCTTGCCAGCCAATGATCTATCGTTAACACGAAAAATTGGCTTCATCTCCCACATGGATACTGCTGATTTTAATGCCGAAGGAGTCAAGCCACAGGTAATTGAAAACTACGATGGTGGTGTGATTGAACTTGGAAATTCTGGTTTCAAACTCGATCCAGCTGACTTTAAGAGTCTTGAGAAATATCCAGGACAAACGCTCATCACAACCGATGGAACAACCTTACTAGGTGCTGATGACAAGTCAGGAATTGCTGAAATTATGACTGCTATTGAATATCTAACTGCCCATCCTGAAATCAAACACTGTGAGATTCGAGTTGGTTTTGGTCCAGATGAAGAAATCGGTGTCGGTGCTAATAAATTTGATGCAGAAGATTTTGACGTTGATTTTGCCTACACTGTTGATGGAGGACCACTAGGAGAACTTCAGTACGAAACTTTCTCAGCAGCTGGTGCTGAATTGCATTTCCAAGGTCGCAATGTCCATCCTGGTACTGCAAAAGGGCAAATGGTCAACGCCCTTCAGCTAGCAATTGATTTCCATAATCAACTCCCTGAAACTGACCGACCTGAGTTAACTGATGGCTACCAAGGTTTTTACCATCTAATGGATGTGACAGGTAGTGTCGAGGAGGCGCGTGCAAGCTACATTATTCGTGATTTTGAAAAAGATGCCTTTGAAGCGCGTAAAGCAGCTATGCAGACCATCGCTGATAAGATGAATCAAGAACTTGGTAGCGACCGTGTCACTCTCAACTTGACAGACCAGTACTACAATATGAAAGAAGTCATTGAAAAAGATATGACTCCAATTACCATTGCTAAGGCCGTTATGGAAGATTTAGGTATCAAGCCTATTATTGAACCAATCCGTGGCGGGACAGACGGCTCTAAAATTTCCTTTATGGGAATCCCAACTCCCAATATCTTTGCAGGCGGCGAGAACATGCACGGACGTTTTGAATACGTCAGCCTTCAGACCATGGAACGTGCAGTTGATACCATCATTGGTATCGTAGCTTATAGAGACTAAAAAAACGAGGTAGCTCAGCTACTTCGCCTTTCTTTTTATTCTGCTGGTTTTTCTTGATTTCCAGTACTTGTTGTAGATTCTGTTGTTTCATTATTTGATGAAGATGACACAGCAGATTTAGAATCTCTTGTGTTGCTTGGTTTGCTTTCGTCGCTTGCAGTATCACTGTTAGATTCAGATGCTACTGGTGCTTCGGTTGCTGTACTTGCAATTGGTTGATTCTCTGCACTTGTGCTATCAGCATTCGATTTAGCATTTGTTGCTGGAGTTGCTTCTTCACTTGCTCTTGATTTAGACTTGATTTCTTGAGTCAAGGCTACTATTGTTTGGGCTAATTCAAGTAAAGCTTCTTTATCATTATTTTTCACATCATCATCAAGCTGATCGAATAGTTTATCAACTTTATCAAATTCTTCATTTGAACCATTGTTATCTTCTAAATACTTATGTAATGAATTGATATATCCATAGAGTTGTTTGTGTAGATTAGTTATTTGTTGATCTTGTTGCGCAGTCTCTTTCTCTTTTTGCAGAGTAGCTACAATACGTTTCAAGAGATCGTTAACTTGGACATTGATTTCATCCAAGTCTGCATCAGCCTTGCTAGCTGCAACTTTTAGATTTTCTACTTCTTCTGCCAAGGATTGTTTAATTCCTTCTTCTTTAACTTGAGCTAAGAATTGCTCTGCTTTAGTTAAGATGGTTTCAACTTGCTCTTTGCTAACATGATTGACATGTTCTTCTTTCTTAAGATCAGGATAGAGTTCTTTTAGGAATTCATAAATTGCTTGCTTAGCAGATTGACTATCAACTGTTTCTTTATCTAAAACTGTTTCATTTACTTTTGAAGAAGTTGGCTGATTTTTCAAAGTCTCTTCTACTTCTTGTTTTGTTTGGTAAATGCTTGGGAACAGTTTATTCAAGTCCACAGCCTTACGGAAAGATTGTGATTGATACAAAGTCAAAGTCAAATTAGCAACTTTATTACGAAGCTCATCACTTAAACGATTATCATTTACATGCTCATAGAAGTACTTGATGTATTCCACTGTTGTATCACCAGTACGATCATTAAAGTCTTGAAGGGCTTGAAGTTGTGATTCAATCGCTGCTAAACCAGTTTCATCTTTGGCCAACTTAGCTTCTTGGAGTCGAACTAAAAGGTCTTTTTTCGGAAGTCCATAGCTATCAGTATCTAGTGTATTGATTTTATCAATCAAGGCCTGATATTTCTTATCTAAAGCACTTGTTTCGACTGGTTTGACACTTTCATCAATATGGATATATTGCTTATCAAAGAGGTCAAGTCTTGCAAGATAACCCGCAGTAGAGTTGGTTGCAAGTTTCTTCATACTCTCAGTAAATTGACCCAAAGCCAACTCAATCTGTCTTTGTTTAATTGGTTGATCTTGATAAATCGTTCTACTTTCAGCTAGAAGTTGATCTACTTTTGCCAAGACTGCCTTCTCATCAAAATCTCCAGGTTGATAGTTGGATTGGAGAGTTGGAATCTTGTTTTTCAAAGCTACTTCATAGCCCTTGGTTTGAACCTTGATATAGTGATTGTGGTCGCCATGAGGAATCACAAAGCTACCATTTTCTACCTGTAAGCTATAAGGAGACACACCATCACGTAAGGCAGTAGTATAGAGTTCATTTAAGAAATCAAGTTCTGGATTGCCAGTTTGGAGTGGAAGTCGAACATGTTCCTTACGAACAGCATAGGGATGGATATGAGTCGGATCGTAGGCTTGATCTGGATTACCAAAGACAAAGAATCCGTTTGAAATTCTAATAGCTTCAAGTGGAACACCATAGGTCTTAGAAATGTAAGCAATCTTTTCTTCATCGCTAGCGTCTTTAGAGAAAGACTCTACC
Source organism: uncultured Streptococcus sp. (assembly GCF_963521255.1). Classification (GTDB taxonomy): domain Bacteria; phylum Bacillota; class Bacilli; order Lactobacillales; family Streptococcaceae; genus Streptococcus. The sequence goes on from NZ_CAUQTU010000006.1 coordinate 113,838, forward strand.
GTTTTAGCAAGAGGTTTTACAGGTTCTGCATCATGATGTGTTTTCAAATGATTCTGTGCCGCCTTAATTTGCTCAGGTGTCAAATCCTTCTTAAAGAAGTAATGATTATGGTCGCCATGTGACATGACAAAGCCTGACACATCTTCACTGATAACTCGATTGGCATCAAAACCATGACCATGTGCTTCTTCATCATGATCATCATCGTCATCATGTGCTGGACTTGGTGTTACTGGCGTTTTACCTCTCAAATGATCTTGAGCCGCCTTAATTTGCTCAGGTGTCAAATCCTTCTTGAAGAAGTAATGATTGTGGTCGCCATGAGTCATGACAAATCCTGCCGCATCTTCACTGATGACTCTATCTGCATCAAAACCGTGATCATGGTCTTCATCATGATGGTGTCCATGATGATCTTCATCGTGATCGTCATCATGTGCTGGATTTGGTGTAGCTGCATTTGCCCCTTTCAAGTGGTCTTGTGCTGCCTTGATTTGATCAGCAGTCAAATCCTTCTTGAAGAAATAATGATTGTGGTCACCGTGTGACATGATAAATCCTGATTCATCTTCCGCAATAATACGATTAGCATCAAAGCCGTGCCCATCTTCTTCATGTTCCTCATGTGAAATTCCTGGATTGATTGGAAGAGATGGAGAAGGTGTTGCTAGACCATTGTTTGGAAGAGTCGGTTGTCCAATTTGATTCAACTTAGGAATGTAATGGAAATGATCACCATGTCTTACAATATAAGCTGTAGCAGTTTCTTCGACAATATCTTTAGGATTAAAGATATAACCATCAGATGTTGCAGAGATTCCTTTATTAGTAGTCAATGAAGTATGATTGAATATAGATGGATTACTTGGAAGACTTCCTATACTAGATACTACTTCATTAGGTTTTTCATTTGTAGAAACCGTAGAATCAGTTCCGCCGATAGGCACCATTCTGGCAATCTTTTCTTCTAAGGTAGAGAGCTTGCTGTAAGGAATAAAGTGATAATGGTCGCCGTGCGGAATCGCAACTCCATTTGGTGTACGACTGATAATCTTAGCAGGGTCAAAGACCAAACCATCTGATTCACTGTAACGTTTGTCGCTAGGTAAATCATAGAGTTCCTTCAAAAGACTTTGGAGACTTTCAGCTTTACGTTCTGGCTTGCTAGTTGATCCTTGATCTATAACTTGAGTATTATTGTCACTAACTGTTGAAGAATAGCTTAACTGACTCGGTTGCGTATTTTTGCCAGCTAAATGAGCTTTAGCAGCAGCTAACTCACTAGCAGACAAATCACTTTTTGGAATATAGTGGTAGTGACCTCCGTGGGGAACGATATAAGCATCACCAGTATCTTCGATAATATCAGCTGGATTAAAGACGTAACCATCATCAGTAGTATAACGTCCCTGTAATTTAGCTACAGATACTTCTGCGCTAGGTCCTTTCTCGTCTTTACCATGTTCTTGTTTTTGGCGATTGATTTCATCTTTTGTTCGAACATTATCAGCATGAGAAACATCTTTTAGGTAGACATAATATTTTCCATCTACCTTGATGATATAACCACCCTTGACCTCATTGACAATATCTCCATCCTTAAGTTTGTAGTTTGGATCCTTCATCAGAAGTTCTTCACTAAAGAGGGCGTCATAAGGAACTTTCCCGTTATAGTAATGATAGTGATCACCGTGTGACGTCACATAGCCCTGATCTGTAATTTTGATTACAATTTGTTCTGCTTGAATTCCTTCTTTTTGACTAACCTGATTTGGCGTCAAGTTTTCAGTTTTCTGACTGGACTGGCTGCCATCTACATAGGAGACCCGATTATTGTCCTTATTTTCTTGTGAGCGATGCTGATTCAGCGCATAGGCACAAAGACTCAAGGATACGATAACAGCTGAGCCTGCTGCTATATATTTTTTACTTAATTTCATAATTTCCTCATTTCAATAAGTTTTAAAGCTATTTCTTAACTTCTTTTTCTCGGTTAAACAGTTTTTTCTAAACCAGTTATTTAACCATTTAATTAACTAGTAAACATTCTACCTCTTTTAAGCTTATCTGTCAAGTTTTTTAGTGAAAGATAATAAAATTATTACTTTAAAACTCCTTTCTTAGTTTTTTAGACAAGAAATTTCATCTATACTATCAATAAATAAAAGGACATTATTCTATCCAAATAATAGAACAATATCCTTTCAACTAGATACTCATTAGTCAAAATATTCTAAGGTTTAATTTGCTTAAGAGTTTTAATATCATAGGTTACTAAATCCCCATTCTTATTATAAAATTGAACACCTTCTGAAGAAAAAATAAGGTATTTAGAATCAATTTGAGCAATTTGTGATATTTTATTTATATGATCTTTTAAAGTGGCCTTATCTAATCCATAATCTGGTATATCATCGTAATCATCTTCTTTATTTTCTTCTGCTTTAGGTTTATCTTTTTCAAGCGAAGGATTATTGATAGGCGTATCTGCCTCATTTTGAGGTGTGCTATCCTTTGGTTTTTCATCAACTTTACCTGAATCAGCTTCTTCTTTCTTTGTTTTCGATTTCTTATCTGAAGAAACTAGATTTGAATTAGAAGCAGCATTTGTTGTTTCTTTTTCTTCATTTCTTTTAGCTATCAACTCTTGAGCTTGTTTCCACTCTTTCTCTGATAAATCAGACTGATTGATACTTCTCAATGAATCACCACTAGCTTTTGGAATACTGAAAGATTTATCTGCCCAAATATAAGTTTCCTTAGCCAGTACATCATTAGGATCAAAAATATATCCATCAGGAGTTGCAAACTTGCCTTCTTTAAGTGCTTTCTGAACTTCTTCCGCAGAATGGATAATTTGCCAATTCTGCATTCCAGGACGTTTTTCAAGAGGAGTTACATTAGCAATAACAGATCCAGCATCATCATGACCTGGTTTTGACCAAACTTCAGGACGCACATCAGGATGCTGCATCACATATTTTATAGTTGCAATTTGATCGCTATTTAACCAAGAATACGGTACTACATGGATGTGATCGATGTGTGGAATAATGAAGGAAGTTCCAGTATCATACGTAGTATTTGCTGCATGCATAGGCAAGCTAGATACATCTACAGCTAATCTTGGTTTAATTTCTGTTTCTACAATATCATAACGATAAGTATCTTTATCTTTCAGCATCAGTTCCTGCTCAGAAAAAGCTATTTGAGTAAGATCTAATTCTTCACGTGAATAAAAATAATCTTTACCATCTTCATTGATTATATAACCAATTTTACTATTTCTAGAAACTTTACTAGTTACTTTTTTATAATCAAACTTTGGTCTTTCCTTCTCATCTGAGTGAACTAAAGAAACGATGTCATCTGGATTTTTACCAGTTTCTTGAATCCATTTAGCAACTTCATCCAATTCGAATTGTTCTAATTCACCATACCCCATATAATGGAAATGATCTCCGTGTTTGGCAATAACACCTGATTTATCAACAGAATCGATGGAATCTTTGGTAAATATGTATCCATCACTCGTATCATAAGGTTTACCATCTAAACCTTTTCCATAAGCTTTGATTGGTTGTCCTAAGAACTTATGAACTACCTCTTTTGATACTAAAGGTTTAATATCTGCAACAATTTGATTTAATCCATTTTGCCCTTTTAACGGAATCATTCTTGCAATCTTCTGCTCTAAATCAGACATTTGTGAATAAGGGATAAAGTGATAATGGTCTCCGTGAGGCACTGCCACACCATTTGCAGTACGTTTGATAATTTGTGCTGGATCAAAGACGAGTCCATCAGATTCTACATGTCGTTCTGACAAAGGTTTGGCATACAATTCACTTAAAAGTGTTAGGATATCTTCCCCTTGATTTTGATGATATGTTGGGGTAACAGTCAGATTTGGAGTCTCTGTCAAACTTGGTTGAGCTGGTTTAGCATTATCACTACTTGGTTTACTTGAACTTGTAGAGGAATGTGCGCCTTGTTTACCATTCCAATAGGCTTGGGCTGCAGCTAATTCACTAGCAGACAAATCACTCTTAGGGATATAGTGGAAATGATTTCCATGCGGTACAACAAAAGCATCACCTGTATCTTCAATCACATCTGTCGGACTAAAGACATACCCATCATCCGTTGTATAGGCTCCTCCAGTTCCTCTATTCGGTGCCGGCGTATTGAGATTAAAGTTTGGTTTAATGGTTGAACTTGGTTTATCTGTACTGCTTGGTTTCGGATTATCAGAATGACTTTGAACTGGCTGACCTCCAATTGGTAGATTTCGAGCCAATTTTTCTTCCAAAGCAGACATTTGCGAATAAGGAATGAAATGGAAATGATCTCCATGAGGAACTGCCACACCATTGGCAGTACGTTTTGTAATCTGTGCTGGGTCAAATACCAATCCATCAGACTCCACATGACGTTGGCTAAGTGGCAAAGCGTACAATTCTTGAAGGAGACTAGCTAAATCTTCACTTTGACTTTCAGGAGCTGTTGCAGGATTTTGAGGTGTCTCAGATTGACTCGTTCTCACACTAGATCTTGTTTCTCCCCTGCTTGAACGGTATTCAACGGTACTTAATTGACTACCTTTTCCAGATAGGAAGGCTTGGGCAGCAGCTAATTCACTGGCAGACAAATCACTCTTAGGAATATAGTGGAAGTGATTGCCATGAGGAACAATATAGGCATCTCCTGTGTCCTCAATGATATCAGAGGCATTGAAGATATAACCATCATCCGTTGTATAGCGTCCCTGCGCTCTGGCTGCAGCAACTGCCTGATCGTTAGAACCGCCACCGTGATTACTGCTGTGTTCCTGCTTCTGACGTTTAATCTCTTCTTTTGTCCGAATATTGTCTGCATGAGCCGCATCCTTAAGGTAAACATAGTATTTCCCGTCTACCTTAATCACATAGCCACCCTTGATTTCATTGACAATATCTGAATTCTTCAACTGATAATTCGGATCTTTCATGAGGAGTTCTTCACTGATGATAGCGTCATAAGGAACTTTTCCATTATAGTAGTGATAATGGTCTCCATGAGAGGTCACATAACCTTGATCAGTGATCTTGATGACGATTTGTTCGGCATTTATACCTTCTTTTTTACTGACTTCATCTGGTGTCAAATTTTCTGCCTTTTGACCAGCCTGATCACCATCTATATAAGCAACTCGATTAGAATCTTTCTTAACATGACCAGCTTGATACCGTCCAAGCTCATATGAACAAACACTTAGGGCAAGGACTGCCACTGAACCTGCTACATATTTTTTATTGATTTTCATTCTTTCCTCACTTTAATTCTTCTGCTAAAATACTCATATTGTCTTCTAGATTTTCTAAATAAGTCTTGTCATTTTGTGGGTCTGCCTCTAAAGGATTCAGAGTTTTTAGACCCACACCTGTTGATTTAACAAGAGTTTCAGCTACTTTCGAAGAAGCATTGCTTTCTGTAAAGATCGTTTTAACCTTATAGGTTTTAACAAATTCCTGAATTTCTGTTAGTTGTCGTGGACTTGGTTCTTGTTCAGGAGAGATACCTGCAATACCAAGTTGATTGAGTCCAAATCGCTTAGCTAGATAAGAAAATGCTGTATGTTGTGTTACAAAGGTTTTCTGAGTCGCTTTTTCAAATTTAGGCTGGAATTTCTTAGTCAATTCTTGAGCTTTTTTGATAAAGGCTTGCGCATTTTTCTGGTAAGTTTCTTTATGCTCACTATCCACCTCTGAAAGTTTATCAGCGATAATCTGAGCTTCTTCGCCAACTTTTTCAGGATCTAGCCATGTGTGAGGATCATAAAGCGTTTTTTCATCAACTCCATCCCCTGCTTCCACATCTTCTAACCCTGGAACACGATCTAAAGTCATACCCTCAGATGCCTCTAAAACCTTAACTTTGGATTTTTTTAGATTGGGGTCCAGACTTCCCGCCCAGGATTCAAGCGTATGCGAATGGTAAACAAAGACATCTGCATCATAGATGGCTGCGATATCATTTGCTGAAGGTTCAAAAGAATGAATCCCACTACTTGACTGAATCATTCGAACATCATTCAAGTCACCAGATACTTCCTTGACCATGGCATAGATAGGATAAAAACTGGTCACAATTTTCATCCCTTTACCTGACTGGCTCTCCTTCTGCCCACAAGCACTTAAACACAAAAGAAAGACACTTAACAATACTAAAAATAAACTTTTTTTCTTCATCGATAACTCCTTAACTATTTAATTAACTGGTAAACATTCTACTCCTAAAAATTTAATCTGTCAAGCTATTTTTAGAAAAAATTTGAAATTTCTTTCACATATAAAAATCTGCTGAGTTTCAATAACTCAACAGATTCTCACTTTATATACTCAATGAAAATCAAAGAGCAAATTAGGAAGCTAGCCGTAGGTTGCTCAAAACACTGTTTTGAGGTTGTAGATAAGACTGACAAAGTCAGTCACATATATACGGCAAGGCGAAGCTGACGTGGTTTGAAGAGATTTTCGAAGAGTATTATTCTTCTATGGTAGAATGCTTATAACCATAAGTAAAGTAAATGATACTTCCTACTAACAATGCAACTAGGAAAGCAATCCAGGTTTCCATGTTATACTGCAACATAAAGGATAAACAAATGATGATTGATAAAATCGGTAATAAGGGTACCAGTGGTGTTTTAAATTCTCCTGCTTTGGGCGTCCCCTTTTCTCTCCGTAATCGAATCAAACCATAGGCCAGCATAATCAAGTAGGCTAAGGTACAAATATTTAAGAAGGCTGCAATACTAGCTAGTGGGAACATTCCTGCTGCTACTGATGAAGCTAGGCCTGTCAAGATAGTAGCATTTTTTGGTACCTTGCTTGTTTTGGTCAGTTCTTTAAAGGCAGTAGGCATCAAGCCGTCACGCGCTAAACTGTAAATCATACGCGATAGAGCATAGGTCATCGAGATACAAACCGTAATCAAGGTCAAGATAGCCACTAATGACACATAGTTGGCTGCCCAACTAATCCCAACACTACGAAGGGCAAAGGCAACGGCATCGTCGACATTTAGATGACTATAGTGAACCACACCGGTCAAAACAAGAGTCACCAAGGCATAAAGAATGGTTACGATAGAAAGCGATAAGACAATCCCTCTAGGAATATTTTTTTGAGGAGTCTTGACTTCATCTACAGCCATAGAGATGGATTCAAAGCCCAAAAAACCAAAGAACATCAAGGACGCACCAGCCATAATACCTGTACTAGCACCATATATTTGGCCAAAACCATAAGGAGCAAAATTGCTCCAATTATCAAGCTTGATATGCCAAATTCCCACCAAAATAAAGAGAGCTAAAGCGGAAAATTTCAAAATCACTAGAATAGAATTAAAGCGTAAGGCAGCCTTGGCATTAAGTAAAACAAGCGAGGTAACTAGAACCAATACAAGAATAGGTAATAAATCAACAAACGTCCCTGCTTGAGGATTAAAGGTACCATTTAAAGCCTGAGGAAGGGCTATCCCGTATTGAGAAAGCAAGCCTTTAAAATAAGCTGCCCAACCCGAAGCTACGCCAGATATGGCTGTCATGAATTCCATCATGGTTAACCAACCAGCCAACCAAGCTGGGAATTCTCCTAAAATAGCATAGAGATAGCTGTAGGCACCTCCTGTAGCGGGTACTCGTGAAGCGAACTCTGCAAAAAAGAGAGCTGATAATCCCACACACAAGGCAGAAATGACAATTGAAATCACTAGGGCTGGACCCGCTAGAGTTGCGGCTGCAGTACCTGTAATTGTAAAGACGCCTGTCCCTACCATGGCTCCGATACCTAACAAAATCAAATCCCATAATTTCAAATGCCTGTGCATCTCCGTTTTATCCAAACTAACATTCTTTGTTCTAAATATATTCATCTTTGACTCCAAAATAAAATGATGATTCTATTTTACCATAAATATAGAACATTTGTGAATATTTATAAAATATTTTTCTAAAAAAATCTGACTACTCTTTTGTAATCAGATTTTCTTTATCAATTCTAGTTCATTTCTTTAAAGGCTGCTTCTGCATCCGCATTACTGATAACACCAAATTGAATCTTTCCAATCTTTCCTTGACTGTCAATCAGGTATTCTGTAGGAATGCTTCGAATTTGATAAGCTTGGAAAGTTGTTGCTTTAGTATCATAAAGAACTGGGATATCTTTATATCCTTGTTCTTGGAACCATTGTGGGAATTGCTCGACAGTTTTTTCACCCTGAATTCCTGGTGCAATGACACTAAGAATTTCAAAGTCACGATCTTCTTTTTCAGCTAATTTCATTAACTCAGGCATACTTTTCTTACATGGACCACACCATGAAGCCCAAAATTTCAAGTAGACTTTTTTACCCTTATAATCAGATAACTTAACTTCTTTACCATCCATGGATTGTAAGGTAAAGTCTGGAGCCTCTTTCCCAACAGCAATTTGTTGTACAGGCGTTTGTTGCTGTTGTTTTGGGGATTGTTGTTGTGCTTGAGTCTGTTTAGTTTCTTTCTCGCCACAGGCCATCAATACGGCTAATGACAAGAGGCTTAAACCAGCAAACATTATTTTTTTCATCTTTTTCTCCTTTATTCAAAAATTCCAGCTAGAACATTTACTTGTCCTAATAGTAACAAAATTCCCATTAAAATAATAAGGAAACCACCAATTTTCTTTAGTAGCATCATATGATGTTTGATTTTACTAAAATAAGGCATTACTACACCTGAAGCTAGAGCCAAAACCAAGAAAGGAATGGCCATCCCCAGAGTGTAAATAAGAGTATAGATAGCTCCTTGCCAAGCCCCATTACCACCAGAAGCCGCAAGTGCTAAAACAGAACTCAAAACTGGACCAATACAAGGCGTCCAACCGAAGCTAAAGGTAATACCGAGTAAAAATGCTGACCAATAACGATTGGCTTCTGATTTCTTAAAAGTAAAGCTTTTTTGAACCTCTAATTTCTTAAAATGAAAAATTTCCATTTGGTGAAGGCCTAAAATGATAATAATTGTTCCCATAGTATAGCGAAACCAATTGGCATAGAGAATATTACCAAAGTAACCAGCACCAAATCCTAGAATAAAGAAAATGAGTGAAATACCTGCGATAAAGCAAAGCGTCCGAATCAAACCTGACCAAGCAACTTTTCTCCCAAACAAAGAAAAACTTTTTGCGCTTTCCTGATCATCCAGCAAAATTCCAGTATAAACTGGTAACAGAGGAAAAATACAAGGGGAAAAGAAAGACAAGACCCCTGCTAAAAAAACGGAGATTGAAAATACTATCGTTTCCAATAAAGAACCAACTTTCTTAATAATTCATATCCTATTGTACTATAATCAAGTTTATTTGTATGATTTCTGCTACGCAAATTAAATTAGCCTGTGTTTAAAAGATCTTTTCTGTCACTAGCTAATTCAGATTTTGCCCCCTATACACAAAAAAAGCCTATCGACCAAGTTAGAAAGCTTGATACAATAGGCTTTTTAAAGGCTGATTATTTAACAGCGTCTTTAAGAGCTTTACCAGCTTTGAATGCTGGAACTTTAGAAGCTGCAATTGTGATTTCTTTACCAGTTTGTGGGTTGCGACCTTTACGTGCAGCACGCTCACGAACTTCAAAGTTACCAAAACCGATCAATTGAACTTTTTCACCAGCTGCAAGGTAGTCAGTTACTGCTGCGAATACAGCTTCAACTGCTGCTGCTGAGTCTTTCTTAGTCAATTCTGTAGCTTCTGCTACTTTAGCGATCAAATCTTGTTTGTTTGCCATGTTAATGATTCCTCCAAATTAATTTCTAATTAACAACTATAATCATATCCTAAAATCCCTTCTAGGTCAAGTTAAAAACGCTATTTATTCGCATTTTCTTTATTTTTTTAGGAGTTTTTTAGGAATTGTAACGAACTAAAATAGCCCAAGCGTTCTCACCCGTGTGAGTTTGAATAATAGACCCTGTCTCTAATACTGAAATTGGCTTTTCAACATAAGGTTGCAAATTGTCTTTCATCTCTTTTGCCCAATCAGAACTACCAGAATATGAAATTCCAATCTCTACTACAGAACGTTCAGAGAGCAATGTTATCAACTCATCCAACCATTTTTTAAAAGTTTTAGCTCCACGCCCTTTAACCATTGGTTGCAATTCATGGTCCTTCATCTGCATGACAACACGTATATTAAGAAGTGAGCTCAACAACCCCGTTACACGGCCAATTCGTCCACCTTTTACTAGATTTTCTAGAGTAGAAACGCCAATATAAAGCTCCGTATGGTTTTTTACTTCTTCTACATGAGATAAAATTTCCTCCATATCTTTGCCTTCTTGTGCCAATTTAGCAGCTTCGACAACTTGGAATTTCAAGGCTTGGTCAGTGAAGGAACTGTCAATAACTGTTACGTCAGCAGTAGATAAACTAGCACCTTGGCGCGCTGCTTCTACAGTACCTGAAAGGGCATGGGACATATGAATAGCAAGAATCTGACTGCCATCCTTGCACAAGTCTTCAAAAACTTCAGCGAAGACACCTACAGGTGGTTGACTTGTTTTCGGAAGATTCTTAGCTTCTTGCATCAAGTGAAGAAATTTACCTTCTTCTTTTAAATCAGCATCCGAATAAACAACATTATCAATCATTACAGATAGAGGAACTACCGTGATATCTAATTGCTTTACTAATTCTGGCTCAATAGTAACAGATGAATCGGTAACAATCTTAATTTTTGTCATAGTATCAATCTTTCTATTTTAGGATTCAGATTGGTTTTCTTACTTTTAATTATATCAAAAAAAGATTAAAAATCCTAATGGAGCCAATCAAATTTTCCTTAAAAATTTGATATAATCAACTTATAAGAAAAGAGGTGTCCTATGATTAAAAAAATCTATCCCATTTTAACTATTTTACTAGGTGCTGGCATTTATGCTTTTGGTCTAACCTATTTTGTAGTTCCCCATCATCTCTTCGAAGGAGGGGCTACAGGCATTACCCTCATCACCTTTTATCTTTTTAAAATCCCTGTTTCCCTCATGAACCTGCTGATTAATATTCCTCTATTCATCCTAGCTTGGAAAATATTTGGAGCAAAATCTCTCTACTCTAGTTTGCTCGGAACCTTGGCTTTATCTGCCTGGTTAGCTTTTTTTGAGCATATTCCCCTTCATATTGATCTTCAAGGTGATTTACTGATTACTGCACTTATAGCTGGAATTCTATTAGGAATTGGGCTTGGAATTATCTTTAACGCTGGAGGTACAACGGGTGGAACTGATATTCTAGCCCGTATCCTCAACAAATACACTCATTTGTCCATTGGGAAACTGCTCTTTATCTTAGATTTTTGTATTCTCATGTTGATTCTCCTTATTTTTAAGGATTTAAGATTGGTTACTTACACTCTACTCTTTACTTTCATTGTATCTCGAGTGATTGATTTGATTGGAGAAGGAGGATACGCAGGTAAAGGATTTATGATTATTACCAAACGTCCTGACCAACTTGCTAAGGCTATTAATGATGACCTAGGAAGAGGTGTTACTTTTATCTCAGGGCAAGGCTACTATAGTCAAAAAGATTTGAAAATCATCTACTGTATTGTCGGAAGAAATGAAATTGTTAAAATGAAGGAAATGATTCATCGAATCGATCCTCAAGCCTTTATAACTATTACAGAAGCCCACGAAATCCTTGGAGAAGGATTTACCTTTGAAAAAGAATAAAAAGAGGTAGTGTAGTGACCTCAGAAGTTAGACTAAATCATCTATCTTTCAGGTCACAGACAACCTCTTTTTTGTTTACTTATATTCTTAAGACCAATTCCGAGCTACTTCTTCATCTGCCTTTAACTGATCCACTAATTGGTCAACAGAATCAAATTTTGTCATATCACGAATGCGATCAAGCCAATAAACCATGACGGTCTCGCCATAAATATCTTGATTAAAATCAAAAATATTGACTTCAAAACGTGCTTCTTCTCCATCAAAGGTCACATTTTTCCCGACACTAGCCATAGCACGATACTTCTGCCTTTGAATCTCAACATCAACGACATAAACGCCATCTGCCGGCATATAAGTACGGTCTAAAAGCACCAAATTCGCTGTTGGATAACCAATCGTACGACCACGAGCATTACCATGAACCACCATCCCTCTGGATGGAAGCGGTGCCCCCAAAAGTTCCTCTGCTTCTTTCACATTTCCGTCTAAAATAGCTTGACGGATACGAGTTGAACTAATCTTTCCTTTCTCATCTTCTACAGGTGGGACAATAATAACTTCTCCATCAAAGTAATCCTTTAAATCTTCTGCCGTTTTTTTGTCAGAACCAAATGTATAATCAAAACCTGCAACAATAATTTTGGCATTCATAGCTTTGATATAAGTCGCAAAAAATTCTTCTGCTGTGAGACTAGCAAATTTGCTACTAAAATCAAGGAGATACAATTCTTCTACACCTTCTCGTTTTAATTTTCTTTCACGTTCAGCAGGGTTCAAAATATGCAAAAACAAATCCGGATGATAAGGCTCTAAAGCAATCTTTGGAGATTCATTAAAAGTCATAACTACGATAGGCAATAAGTCTTTCATCGCAGCCTTGTTAGCAACACGAAAGAGTTCTTGATGTCCCTTATGTATACCATCGAAATAGCCGAGAACAACGACCGAATCGGATGGTGTGCCAATATCTTTTTGATTTTTTATAGGAATAGTAATAATCATAAAATAATTATATCATAGTGATAGCTATTTCTGGAACAGAAAATCTGAAATGTCGTTTTTTTAACCTGAAGTGTACCATTTTATAAGAATGTTGGTTTTAAAATCAATATAACGTACAAGAGATTGAGGTAAGAATCTTAAAACCATAAAAACACATCATATCAGCTACCTAAAACTTGATACAATGCGTTTGATTATAAAAAGAGTAACTGAATTTTTAGAATCAATAATTTCTGTAGTGGGTAAAACCACCTTATGAATTATGGAGACTATTTTGTTGTCTTCAAAAAGTCTGAAGACATCAATACAATTCGTTTATTTTATATAAAAAGATCTGCTGGAATATTTTCAAAATGAACTTCCAGTAGTCTTTTCACTTTTTATTAATAAGTTCCTTCTTCACCCTGACTAGTCAAGATAACAGGACCATCCTTAGTAATGACAAATTGGTGTTCATATTGACAAGATAGTCCACCGTCAATGGTCTTATGCGCCCAACCGGTCTTCATATCTGTATCGATTTCCCAGTCACCAGTGTTGATCATTGGTTCAATGGTCAAAACCATTCCTTCACGGAGACGAAGCCCACGACCTGCAATACCATAGTTAGGAACCATTGGTTCTTCATGCATAGTTGGGCCAACACCATGACCAACCAAATCACGCACTACACCGTATCCACGACTTTCAGCGTATTCTTGAATAGCCGCACCGATATCACCGATACGATTTCCAACAACAGCCTGCTCAATTCCCTTATACATAGCTTCTTTAGTCACATCCATCAAGTTTTTCACTTCTTCGGACGGTGTACCGACAGCATAAGCCCAACAAGAGTCTGCTAGACCACCAGAATAGCTCTGGGTGTATTTCTTCATTTGCTCAACATTGTTGAAGTTTAATTTTGAGACATTTAGGTCAGATTTAGCAATTGGACCTCCCAAAACCATATCAACTTTGAGCAAATCACCATCTTTCAAGATATAATGACGAGGGAAAGCGTGAGCCACTTCATCATTAAGAGAGCAACATGTAGCATAAGGATAGTCCATCATGGCACCGTCAACCCCAATCTGAAGTGGAAGGAAATTTTCTTCCTTACAACGACGGCGAACGTATTCTTCAACTTCCCACATATCTACGCCAGGCTTAATCAAATCACGTAAGCCGATATGAATACTTGCTAGAAAATCTCCAGCCTTGTCCATAGCTTCAATTTCACGAGCTGATTTTAATGTTATCATCTTTTCTCCTAGTTTCTAATTAATTTTAACAGTCACATTTGCTTTTGAAACAATCTGATGACCATGATAAATATCGTAGTCAATAATAGCTGACCGTCTAGTATGATGAATAATGCGTGCTTGAATGCGCAGTATATCATCTATCTGAACAGCCTGCAAAAAGTAAATTAACATCTGCTCGATGATGAGATTGCGACCACTATTCACAACTAAATCTTGGGTCATGTGGGTCAGAATTTCTGCCAATACACCATTAGCCAAAACTCCATTTTTTTCTAGCATAAAGGGTTCCACTGTAATGACTACTTCATCATGGTGATAAGAGAGCTTTTGTCCAATCTGCTCAGAAAAAGTTGGTAAAGCAGAAACTTGAGAACGGCTCATCTTCTCCATGACATCTCGTCTAGTTACAACGCCAAGCAAAGTTTGATTGCTGCGAACAACTGGTATCATTTCAAAGTCTTCAGCAATCATCCGCTGACTCACATTGGCAATATTTGTCGATAATCCAACCAAAAATAAACTACGAGACATGACCTTATCAATTGTGGTACTTGGTGACTTGTCACCAGCATCTCTCATGGTTACAACTCCAACAACAACCTGATGTTGGTTAATAACCGGAAAACGACTGCTTCGATTCTTACGTACTAAGTCCAAATAATCTTTGACTGTGTCAGTCTCTCTCAGAAAACCATATTCATGACTTGGACGATAAAGCTTCTCAACTGTCAAAATATCTGTCTTGATTTGAACATTTGACAAGGCTTTATTGATCATGGTCGCAACGGTAAAGGTATCATGCTTACTTATTAGAACAGGAATCCCTTTTTGATTGGCCAGTTTTAATACATCATCATGGACCTGAAATCCACCTGTAACTAGAACTGCATTTTCATTTTCCAAGGCTAACAACTGAATACGGGTTCGGTCTCCGACAATCAAGAGTCCCCCATCATGAAGATAAGATAGGATGTTTTGTTCGGTCATAGCACCAATAGAGAACTTACTAAATTCTCTATCAAGTCCTTCCTGTCCAGCTAACACCTCAGAAGAAGTTACTTCTGCAATTTCTGCAAATGTTAATCTTTCGATAGCAACTTTCTGAGATTTAACACGGATAGTACCACTTCTTGGACGAGTCTCTACAATTCCACGATTTTCAGCTTCCTTGATAGCGCGATAGGCCGTTCCATCACTGACTCCCAGATGATTGGAAATACTACGAACACTGACCCTTTTACCTACTGGTAATTCCTCCAAATAACTTAGAATTTCCTGATGCTTACTCATTGAATTCTCCTTTTACATACCGAAATTCAAGATAATCCCGCATTTTTCTTGTGTAGCGATCACTTCCCTTAAACTGACGAAACAAACTAAATCCAGACTTAAGAGCAACCTTTTGGCTAGCTTCGTTTTCAAGATGGGTTATAATGGATAATTGTTTTAAGTCAAATTCTTCAAAAGAAAGTTGGCAAAGTTTTTTTACAACTTCTGTCATAAATCCTTTTGACCAAGCATCTTTTCTCAAAAAATAGCCAAGCTCTGCTTCTTTTTTGATTTCATCTAACTTCTCAAATTTAATAGAACCAATCATTTGTTGATTTTTCTGGTCACAAATTGCCCACACTCCCAAAGGGGACTTCATAAAGTAATTAGCCAGTGCATACTGGCTTTCTTCTAGACTTGCCTGCATTGGAAAAATAAATTGAAGATTTTCTGGATTCGAAGCTATCTCGTGGAAGTCCTGACTATCACTAAAAAAGAAAGGACGCAAATACAAGCGATCCGTTTCAAAAAAAGAAAACATTGCTAATTTGGTCCAAATATTCATAAACACCTCTACGGTTTAATCCTCAACAAGTCTAATATCCGCTCCTAGATTACGTAATTTTTCGATAATATCAGAATAACCACGTAAGATAAACTCGATATTGGTAATTTCCGTTTGTCCCTCGGCCATCAAACCAGCAATAACTAAAGCTGCACCAGCTCTCAAGTCAGTCGCTTTAACACTTGCCCCACTCAAAGCACGACCACCTGTATATAAAATATGACCATTTGTTGTTGATATATCTGCGTCCATCTTAGCTAATTCAAAAACATGGTTTATACGTTTTTCATAAATCGTATCGACAATTGTACCACGACCATTCGCTCTTAGTAAAAGTGGGGTAATCGGTTGTTGCAAATCAGTTGCAAAGCCTGGGTAAGGAGCTGTCTTAATATTGATTGCTTTCAAATTAGACTGCTCTTCGACAAAAATGCTGTCTTCAGATACAGTCATTCTCACTCCCATTTCTTCCAACTTAGCAATGAATCCTTCTAAGTGTTCGTATAGTACATTATTTATACGAATTCCCTTACCAACTGCAGCAGCTAAAGATATATATGTTCCAGCTTCAATACGATCTGGAATCACCTGATGACGCGTTCCATGTAATCTTTCAACACCATCAATAATGATGATATTAGTTCCTGCCCCACGGATATGGGCCCCCATATTATTCAAGAGAGTTGCAACATCAATAATCTCAGGTTCACGGGCTGCATTTTCAATAATAGTACGACCATTCGCTTTAACCGCAGCAATCATCGTATTAATCGTTGCACCGACACTAACCGTATCCATGTAAATACTTGCACCGTGAAGTCCTGTGTCTTTGGCAGATAACTTCATGTTATCTCCCTCGTAGCTAACAGTAGCCCCCATAGCTTCAAAAGCCTTAAGGTGTAGGTCAATCGGGCGAGGACCAAGGTCACACCCTCCAGGCAAGCCAACTGTGGCTTCACCAAAGCGACCTAAAAGACTTCCATAAAAATAATAAGATGCACGAAGACTATTGATTTTTCCATAAGGCATTGGAATATTTTGAACACCTCTTGGGTCAATCTCCAATACATCGTCATAACGCTTAACAGTAGCCCCCATCAATTCCATGATTTCGACAAGACTTGCTACATCCGAGATATCTGGAACGCAATCCAAAGTCACCACATCATCAGCCAATATAATAGCTGGAATTAAGGCCACAACGCTATTTTTAGCACCACTAATAGTAATTTCACCTTGTAGTGGTAATCCACCATTGATAACAATTTTTCTCATTCTAAGTTTTTAATACTCTTTCAAGATTTCTAATAAGGTCTTTAAAATAAATTATATCATAAATGCAACCTTTTTTCCATCCTTTTCAATTATATTAGCTGAATCGTATTTGTGGTAACTGACCTTTTTTAAAAAGTTTTGCCCCCTAAATACAAAAATAGCCCTTCGGATAAAATCCGAGGGGCTAGAAACGTTGTTAAATCAACGGCCGAACTTTTGAATTTCAAGGTTCGGGATAAAATAGTTCACTGAACTATTTTATTTTTTCAAGTTGTAGAATGATTTCAATCCACGGTATTCTATTTTAGAGCTTTTTATATAAAACTACATAAGTGCAAATCCTTGAAAAATAAGGGTTTATACGTCATAAACTACATATATTTTTTACCGTAAAAATACAAAAGTTTACGCCTTATGCCCCTTTTTTGCCCCCTGTTTTTATTATTAACAAAATGGCGTTTTTGACAATAATGCCCTGCATTCCACCCTCTCTATTCTTCAAGAAAACGCTTTTTTGAACAATAGGATTTAGATTTCTGTTTCTAATCATTCAAAATGCGTGTTTTTGAACAATAAAAAAACCGCAAGCCTAAGCCTGCGGTGAAAGAACATTTTAGAAAATTTCCTTTCTATTTATTTTTAAGATTATTTAGTTGTAATCAAGCCTTCTGGTTCTACTGTGAACTCTGGCTTATCTGCCATTGTTCCGTCTGGTTTGAGATAGTACCAGCCTGTTCCGTCTGCTGATTGGATAAAGGCGTTAGATACCATGTTTCCGTTTTTACGGTCAAGATAGTACCAAGTCAGCTTATGCTTAATCCAACCAGTGATCATCTTGCCATCTTCATCAAAGTAATACCAAGCATTATTGATACGAGCCCAGCCAGTGGCCATAGAGCCTGAATCCGTGAACCAGTACCAAGCGTCTTTATAATTCAACCAGGTACTACGCT
>NZ_CAUQTU010000007.1:0-104847 GCF_963521255.1 uncultured Streptococcus sp.
CCGTGCCTTCACCACCTACAGTTTTTTCTGCAAGCTGTTTTTTTACTTCTTCTGCTATATCCAGCTCCTTAAGAGCATGGATTTCGTTCGTTACCAGTTCTTTATCTGAAGCGACTATCTTGATGTGAGTAGTCTTATCACTTGGAAATACATATCCACCTACGTTAATTTCCAGCCGATACTTACCGATTGGTAAGATATCAGTGATACTAAACACCACGCTTTGATCCTCTACTGTGACTGTCTTTGACCATTGCGAATTTCCCAAAGTCAATGTGACAAGCGCTTCTTGTCCATTTAATGAGGTTATAGCTTGGCAGTTCTCGTCTAGTAGTTCAAATCCAAACGTGGAAGAGATATCCCCTTGCTTAATCAGATAACCACCGTCGAATTGAGCCAGATTTGTCGTATTATAGACCATTCTGCACTCCTTTCTCATCTTCAACTAAGATGTCGTCTCTGATTTGCAACGCTTCAAAATTGTTGTACAAGTGGTCAATGTAGCCATTGCCACCTAAAGCTTTGTAGCTATTGTGCATATTCTCCACTACATAGAACTCATCCTTGGTAGTAAATCCACGACGGATAGCCCTGCGAATATCACGATCAAGGCGCATCCTCATCGTGACAAGGTGCGCATCGTCGTGTAGTTTTAGCTTTGCCTGTACTTCGTCAATTTTGGCGTTGTTCTCGTCAGCAGTAATCTGGACATCTTTCTGTTCCTTGGTCTTCTTCGGCATTTTATAGCCCAACCAAGCCACAACAATTGGTGTCGCAACTGGTAGCACGTTCATGAAGAAATGCTCTGTTGATTGTAAGACGTCCATAAAGCACCTCCACTATTGGTTAGGTGTAACTGTTGTAACAGGAGGTTCTGCAGTTGTAGGTGCCACGGTAGCTGTTGTAGAAACTGTAGTTGCTGGTGCAACAGTCGTTTCTTGAGGTTCGTACTTCCATGCTGCGCCTGTTCCGTCCATTTCAAGACGACCGTTTCGGGCAAAGTCACTTGCAGGTTCACCGTTGTAGGTAAATTCACGGTTAAGCTGAATCAAGATACGCTTGCCTTCGCCATCAACCTCAACATGCGCTGGATCTTCAAGGGTAATCAAGTCATGTGCCATGTAGCGTTTACCAACTTCAGCAAGTGGAATCAACTCTACCAATTCCTTGTAGTTGGTTCCATAAGCGATTGTCTTGCCTGCTACAGCATTTAAAACGACCGCATGGATAATCTTCCCATAACGGTCTGTCTCTTCCTGATTGTGCTTAACAGCTTGGTCTGTAGCTGTCTGTTTAGCCTCTGTCTCAGCCAATTTTTGCTCATTTTCTTGAATCTTGGCCTGAGTTTCTTCCAGTTTCGCTTGCGCTTGCACGATGGCACTTGTTGGATCAAGTTCTGCACGAACTTGCTCTAGAACTGCTTGGATGATTTTTTCATCAGAATCTCCTTGATGGTCTCCATCAAGTTCACGAGTGTAATACGTGAAAGGTTGTTCCTTACGGATAGTTACTACTGTTTTGTCAACTCGAAAAAGTTTGTTTTCTACTAAAAATTCCATGTTATTAAATTCCTTTCTTAAAAGTGCTAATATCGGTATCTGGCTTTCATAAGCCATGTACTCATATTGCAGTAGTTCGATGCAATCTCTCTAGGTTGAGAACCACGACAAAGGCCGTCCCTATAATCAAACATCGGTATAAATATCTTCATATCCCGGTCATATTGATTCGCGTATAATTGATCAATATCATTTAAACTGCCGTAACTCTCAGCATATGTATCTTCAAGACGCCGTTCTTTGATTAACTCTGTTGGTAGATAGAATAATTTTCTTTCACTGCTGGATTCTCTGTATTTAGGTCCATTCTTGAAAGAATCTGCTGTTATTGCCAGACGAATCATAACAAACGTCTCAAAAACATAAATCTTATTGTCCTCTGGTTTTGCCAGCGGGGAAGCTTTTACACCAGGTTCAAATTGAATAGGGATTACCTTAATCTTTAGCCTGGGAAACACCTGCCAACTTCCCCAAACGCCATTAACTTTCGTTCTAACAGCAGTAAATGTATTTGTGTTATCAACTGCCTGCTGCATCACATTCTGACCGTCCATTTTCGTTACGGTCACATACAGAGGTGCTCCTCTATTTTCTGGTGAATTTTTTAAACCAGTACCTGTATACATACCTGTTTCCACCACATTGTTCCAGTCGCCGTTCACCCTCTTAGCGCTCCCGTTGTCTTCGGTTAGCTTGGTCAACTGCGCCCCATTCCATCTGTTCTTATCCACGCTTGTGACGTGAATAGTCGAATTTTGCGAATGAGAATTAAACTCGCTCTTACTAGCTTGTTCAACATTGACCACGTTACCTAGACCAACCTGAGTTTTGGTCACACCATGAGGGTTGTTATGATTCCCTGTATGGTCTGTCAATGCACGACCATCTGCTTTACTATTCCAAGCTGTTCTCTCTTGTTGAGTAATGTGTTTAGTCGTATCTCTTGCGTGAGCGTCAAAATCGGTCTTGCTGGCTTGTTCCACGTTCGTCACATTTGCTAGACCAACTTGGGATTTCGTCACTCCATGCGGATTGTTACGATTAGTAGCGTGAGCGTTGAACTCCTGCTTACTAGCCTGTTCCACATTTGTAACGTTTCCCAAACCTACCTGTGTCTTGGTCACACCGTGAGGGTTATTATGATTGTCTAAGTGATGTTGAAAATCTTGCTTACTTGCTTGCTCAATATTCGTGACGTTTCCTAGTCCCACTTGCTGCTTAGTAACATTGTGTGGATTGTTTTGGTTTTGGATGTGAGCAGTAAGGTCTGCTTGATTCGCTTTATTCGTTGTTTGGTTGCCGATAATCGCTTCAAGACCGTCGATGTCTGCAACCTTATGCCTGTGACTTGCGTCGGCTTTCCCATTCCAGCGTGTTCGTTCTTGTTCAGAAACGTGACGAGCAGTGTCTCCAATATGATTATCGATATTGGTTTGTAACTTTCTTTCTGTCGCCTTCAATTCAGGGACAGTCGCATAAACCAAGTTAGTCGCATTGTATTGAATGGTGATCTGGCTATTCTTGCTGATAGTCGTGTTGAAATCATAGTCTCGATATACATAAGCAGATGTTTTTGGAGGAATCACATCTCCCTGCTCTGCCCAGGTATACATATACATAAACTCTTCATGATTTCCACGTTTTGCAAACACACCGATTTCATTCACAATTATTTCACGGTCAATCTGTGAATTATCAAACCGTGCTGTAAGACGAATAGTATCAGCTACATCAGTCGATAAAGACTGTGCCACTTGCAAAGAATGAACTACTTGTACGATATTGTTTTTCTTGCCAATGTCCGTCCGATGCCGTCCGCTACCCAAAGCTATGCGAGTAAAGACCAGTGGTTCTCTATTTTGAATTGCTAGGGCCGTTTCGCTAATTGCTTTATCGGTCACAATAGGTTGGATAAAATATCCCAATTCAAATCGAACCGAACGAATGTCTCTGAATGTGTGAGCACCAACATAAATCGCGTTCATCATTGGCGCTTCAACCGAGAATTGGATTCCTAAATGAGCAGGAATCAATTCACGCACATACTTTAAAAAACGGTTCAAATATCCAGTCGGTAGTTCTCCTAAAAATCGGATATGTACCGCTGAACCCTTGACCGTTACTAAGTTATTAACATTCGTAAAGCTCTTTGTAATTTTTTGTAAACTCACTGAGTTGATTTTAATCTTGGAAGAAATTAAAGTGATTAGATACCGCCTTCGTTCTTCCAAGTCGGTTGTTTTCGGTTTTACCTGAAGGGCCTTTTCCCAACGTGTAATCCAGTCTTCCGTCGCTTCTGGCAACAACATCAACCGTCTTGTGTCAAAGATTAAGTCTGTAATCAATTCCAGCTCTGGAATCTCAGTTTCAAACAAATCATTGATGGTTGGATCTAAGACCTCTGGCAAAGCCGATAACATACGATATCTAACTTGTGACATTGATAGTTACCTCCGCTAGTTTCGGAAGCATGTTGGTAGAAAGCTCAATACTTTGTTCCCTGTCATTCAACAAAATACGGTCCACATCTCGAACCCCATTAATTCTGTCAATGATTGTGGCAACTTTATAGTTCCGAACCTCTTTCTCTTCAAATGCTTCTTCACGTAAGTATTTAATGAGTTGGATTTTTGCCTCATTCTTGATTGTCTCAATATCTACATCTTCATCAATCTTGATAGTTGCAGTAATACGAACATCGTAGCCACTTACAGACTGAACAGTCACATAAGCACCAATCGGAGCCACACCTAATCCGTGGCCACTTGGTTCAGGGTCTAAGTAATTCTTGAACTTATTTACAAGTTCCGAACTAGCTTCGTTACCGTCAGCATCCGTAATAGATACACGTACTGTATTTTCACCCTTCCAAAGTGGCTCTACCAAGGCCGAACCAACACCAACGAACTCACTGGCCCATTTCTTGTATTGAGCAATGTTCCCGTTTAAGGTCGGTGTTTTCAGATACTCAATAGTCCGTTTACGGAGTTGTTTATCTGTCTCTTCGTCTTCTCCCACGACGATGACAGAGCCGATTTCTGCCCCTTTAAAATCGCTCAACACATCAATATTGATGAGTTGCCCTCTTACATAGTTAGGAGCATTTCCGACTTGTTCAGCTACTACACTATACTCAAATCCAGAGCGACGTTCCAAGACACGGAAATTATACTCACTATTAACCACACTGAAACGAGTCCCAAGCGGGATTTCCTGTTTGAATTGAACCAGTCGGACGGATGCCGTGGCTGGCAATCGTTCAACTCCGAATTGCCTACATAAACGAGTTAGGAAGATTCCGGTACTCGTATCTAAAAAGTTAACTTCCTCATACGATTTTAAAACCGTATACTGAATAGCAACTTCTCGAGCGGCAGGCGCAACTAGATTGTACAAGACGGATCCTTGTCTTTTGTCATACTTATCATCAAACAAGGCCAGCATATCCTCTAAAATTTCTGGATATGTTTTTACCTTTATCATCGTTTCACCTCCAAATCCATTTCAAATGTTCCGAAATCACTATCAACCATGAACTGCACATAAAACTCATCTTTCTTTACCTTAGTAGAAAAAGAATGAGCCTCATGAATCCTGTCATCTTCATACAAGGCTTCTTTTATGCGCCGTGCGATATCCATCTGGGCATAATCCATATCCCCACCAAATAAAGCGTCTAACTCAACACCGTACCGATGATCATAAATCGTATAGATGAACCGTTCAGTCGTCAGCATGCGTCTGATTGATTGCTTCAAAGCATGGATACCGTCTGTTTCTAGCAAGATATTGGTTTCATCTAGTGTTAAGCTAGGCTGTTTTTTAGCTTCGACAACATTTTTAGCGATGTTTAAAAAGTTTGTTTTAGGAGTACTCATTCATCAGAACCCCCTTTCACTTTGCGCTTGTAGTGGAAAATTTTCTTGTACAAGACATAATAAAACCCTCCACCATCTTGTCTGATGAGATGAAGGGTTTGCCCTACGTACTCAGGATCTAATGCTTCATCAGTCCATGTGACAGCAAGCATGGAATCATCTAAAATCAACTCATTAGTCAATTGGATTTTGAGCGGAGAAACCGATAAAACAACACCAGTCGTTATCTTGGCGAACTGGCGATTTTCAATGAAATTACTAATCAATTTCTTTAGATTTTCTATTACTTCCATCTACTCACTTCCTGCCATGAATAATTTAATTTCCATCGTGTGCTTTTCTGCACTGAAGGAATGAGTCGCCTCTTCAATGACATACCATCCCTTCTTCTCAATATCCTTAACATCCACATAGACTGCATGACCTGCTAAAAAGTCAATACTTCCAATATCAGCTTTTAGACTGAAAGTTTCTTTGGGGCGGTTTTTCATCTTCAAGAGCATTTCGCCCCATTGCTTGATTTGCCCCTCAGTCGCTTTCTCATCC
Source organism: uncultured Streptococcus sp. (assembly GCF_963521255.1). Classification (GTDB taxonomy): domain Bacteria; phylum Bacillota; class Bacilli; order Lactobacillales; family Streptococcaceae; genus Streptococcus. The sequence continues at coordinate 5,984 of NZ_CAUQTU010000007.1, forward strand.
ACTTTTTTCATGTACTGGAGTTTTCCCCAAGCTCCGATGTTGTAGCTGTCCTGATAGATGTAGACTTCTCTCTTTTTGGTTTCTTTGTTCTCTTGGATCAAGCGGACAATATTAGCACTATCCTCAATCGAACCTTCAAACTCAAAGCTAGACATAAAGGATTCATTTCCGATAATGTACTGGATTGGTAAGTTTTTCGGAGTCGTTAGTGTCAACTCTCCGAACTTGTCATACAAAACCAGCAATTCTCCACTTTGCACCAAGGTCTCGTCCATGGCCTCCTGGATAATATCCAAAGCCTTCTTATCTTCCTTTAGTTGAGGGGATAAGGTCACGGCTGGGGCTTTTAGTTCCCCAATCTTCAAATCAAAATCTCCTGCGATTGCCGAGACGATTTGATTGACGTTTTTGTCCTTGGCAACAAAGTTGATATTGCGTAGTAAGTACTTTATCTGGTCGTGGAAAGTCAAGGTTGTTTTGGTGTCTTTTTCGTACTTGATTTTGGTCAAATAACCAAAGAACACCTCTTTATCATCTAACTTAAAAGCGAGTGGAGAACCATATTCAAAGGCTACTTTTGTAGAATTGTACAAGGTAATCTCCACGCTCCAAGCTGACCCTTTTCTAGTTGTCTTGAATTCGACCTTATCAGACACAGTTGCTAAATCCCATGTATCTCCAGTTTTATTGTTCTGATAGAATAATTGCATCATGGTATCACAAACTCCTGTCCAGGATAAATCCAATGAGGGTCTTGGATTTTGTCTTTGTTGGCTTCGTAAATTTCAGTATATCGGCTGCCGTCTCCGTAAAAGGTCTGAGCAATTCCCCAAAGAGTATCGCCACTCACAACCGTATGGCTTTTTTGAGCAGGTTTCTCAGTTGTAGGGCTACGTTCTTCAGTAGCTTTCGCCTGCGGTTTCTTTTTAGTAGCCTCAAGTGCTTGCTTGTCTTTGATGGTGACCTTTCGTGGTTTGTGAGACCGATATTGTAAGAACTTAATCTTATAAATCAGGTCATATTCATATCCTGTCTTGGTAGAGACATCGAACTGTTCCACTAGAAATTTCCCGTTAATAGCAGAACCAAAAGCACCCCCAATCATCAGTTGAATAGGAGTGCCTTCCGTCTTAAATTTACGAATAGAAGAGACAAAGGATTCTGGAGAAACACGGCTATTCCGTTGGTAGTTTCCATCGTATCTTCCACTAGGAATAAAGGATTCGAACTCAATTGATTGAAGCTCTGGATTTCCGACAAGCGGAACGTTACCAGTATCGATGATAGCGACTGTCTCAATTCCTTGCTTGTCCTCCAGTTTGATTTCTTCTGGATTCACTGGCAATTTAATGCCTTCAATAAATATAAACATCTGCTACCTCCTTCCTAGTAAGCCATGAGACCATCAGCGCCATTATTCAAAGCGTCTACAATCGTTGCATTCAAATCATCCAATACGTTAGCATATTGGCCAGCGTTGTTAATGGAGTCAATGTTGGTAACAATCTCTGGTTTCAAGGTAATAAAGTTCTGTTGCCACTTCATGGTCGCAACGTCCTTAATCAACTTGATGTATTCATCGTCCAGTTTGATTTCATCTTCAATCTTGCCGACCTTATCTAATTTACCACCAGTAGGATTGTGCCCGCCTTTTCCTCCGTCGCCTTGTTCAGGTACTGAACTTGCTGGACTGAGTTCATAAGGTGTAGTTCCTTGGTCACCCAAGAAATTGTTTCCTGCACCGTTGCTATCTCCAGCTCCTTTGAAGAAATCACCGACAGCCTTATCAATACCTTGACCAAATTTATAGCCGTTATTAAAGGCTCCAAGAACGCTCCCTCCCTCTAAATAACCAATTTGAGGAGCGTCAAGGTGCGGAGTACTTAAGCTGGCCTTATGTTGTTTCAGACCATCTGCCAAATGCAAGCCTTCAAAAGTCTTCTTAACTGGTTTTTCCATGCTATCAATGGCGTTCGCAATATCACCGGCAAAGTTTGTTCTACCTAGAGAAACTGTTCCAACAGCCTTTAGATTTAGGCCGAACCCATTTAAGAAGCCAATCATTTTATTAAAGCCACCAAGAACAGAGTTAATCATGCCCTCGACTGCACCAATAACACTATTGACCATGCTGTCTACAAATCCAGCAATAGCAACCGCCATCCCTCTACCACCTTGGGCAATATCGTACCAAGCGGTTTGGCAAAAGAATACCATCTCGTTCCAGAGGTTAATAGCTCCCGTAATGAACCAGTCGATAAAGTCTAAAATGCCAATGATAATCGTCAGAATGAAATCATAAATCTTCATAGCTCCTGCTATAATCCCGTTCACAAGCCAAAAAACACCTTGCAAGATCATATTGATTACCCAGATAACAAAATTTATAATCCCGAGAATCACATTCCAAATCATCATACCAAGGGCGAATATCGCTCCCATGATGATTCCTGTGGCGGACAGCGTTGCGCCCGTTAGGTTGTTAAACCATTCGACCAAGGCATAGAAGAGACCGATAAGGATAATGACTGCCATCACAATCAACATGATTGGGTTCATTGCCATAACTGCATTAAAACCAGCCATTGCTGTTTTAGCAACTTTGGTAGCGATACTAAATAGTTTAGTGGCGATTTTTGCTGCGTTCATCGCAACTACATAAGTCCCTATAGCGAATGCCACAGCGATAATAATCGGTTGAATCACAGACCAGTTATCGATGACAAATTGAGCAATCGGCGCCAACATACTCCAAACAGCCCCAATCATATCCATAGCAAAAATAACCGCTTGGACGACATATTGAAGCACCGTGGCTACAATCTGGGCAAATTGTTGAAAAGCTGACGAGTTCACTATCTGATTTATCTTAATCGATATTGGCTCTAGTGCCTTGGTCACAAAATTCAGGAAGTTCTGCCATGCCCTGCCCCAAGTTAGGGGCATATTACGAAACTGCTTGTCAATCGTATCACTTGCTTCTAGCATGGCAGTTTTTACAATGTCGGCTGTAATCTTCCCGTCTGCTCCAAGTTTTTTAACCTCACCACGGCTAACGCCTAGCTTGTTTGCGATGGCTTGGATTAAGGCTGGTGAAGTTTCAGCAAGAGAACGCAACTCATCACCCTGCAACTTACCACTAGCCATAGCCTGAGTAAGCTGAAGCATGGCACTTTTTTGTTCTTCAATGCTTGCGCCACCAACAACAAAGGATTTGTTCATAGTTTCCAAAAAGGCAATTGTTTCGCCGTTGTTTTGGAAAACATCGCCAGCCTGCATCCGCATCTTAGCGACACCGTTTGCCATGGTTGTATAGGCCGAGCCTGTACGTTGTGCGGATGTATAGATAGACTTTTGTAGTTCCTCTGTCGTCTGCATACCGTCACGGATCATATCTAAACGAGCGTGCATATTAGCATACTCGTCTGACATACCTATAGCTTGTTTAGTAATCGCACCGACTGCAATACCAGCTAAAGCGGTCTTCAACAAACCTTTCAAAGATACTAACCTACTTAGTTTGTTAGAAGCATTATTAGAGGCATTCCCTAAATCTTGTAGAGCCAGTTCTTCTTTTTTTAGTCCTGCAGCTGCTAGAGTTGCATCGCTTACAAATCTACCGTTGATATCAATGACTCGCCCGGCTTTATTGACAAAATATTGGCCAGAATCGCCAGCTTTTTTCATAGCGGACTCTTGCGCCTTCATAGCTTTATCTATGCCAGAGCCTGCATTTTTGACACGCTCCATAGTCGCATAGATTCTATTTAAAGTGCCTGTGACTCTATCGGTCAAAGACATGGTTGTTTGTATATTTGCCAATAGAATCACCTCACTTCTTCATTGCTTTTTTACGTTGTAGCCCCTCTTCGTGCATGACTGCAGCGAAAAAGGCTTTTTCTTCTACATCCATATTCACAAATTCACTAGGGCGAATGTAATAATTTACGAGGGCGAAGTAGGCAAGTTTTGCCTCCGCGTCCTCTTTTATTAGTTTTTTGCCTCGTCAACCTTGTCTTGGAATGTTTGGTTGATACCGCTGAGTTCGGTCACAGCTTCCAAAATCAAGGCGCTTTCGCCCCAATTGAACATGGTACCGAATAACTCAGAAGCTCCCATTGTTCCATAAGAATCTTGCAATTCTTTATCGTTAAGGTCAGGAACCACGATAGACGCAATACAGATTTCACGGTTATATTTAACACCGTCAAAAACACGCTCTTGACGTCCGTTACGACCAGGCTTATTGACAAAGCAACGGTCATTGATTAAGTCCGCTTCACGAGCGCTCAAGACTCGAATTTTAACTGGTTCCTCAAAAGAAGGAAGCAAGACATCTTTAGTCTCTTCCCCTTTTTTGTTTTGTTTCAAAAACGCTTGTAATCCACTCACCACTATTTCCTCCTTGTGTTAGTATGTAATTTCTTGGAATTCTGATAAGATATCAAAATCTTGGAATGTGAAGTCCGTTTCTTCATCAATGACCTCATCTGCTGATCCATCTAGTTTAAAGATAAGTGATTCTTTGAACAGAACACCTTTCAAAACAATTGTGTAACGGCCTGCACGAGATGTGCGGTCTTCGTTGGTACACTTAATATCGATACGAGGCAACAAGCCGTTTTTGACGTATTCCAAAGCCATTTTCTTCAATTCAGGACGATGGTAATACATCTTCACAGTTCCTGTACCTTCTGCACCAACAATCTTACCACCCTTCATACGAGAGTTCAGAGGGGTAACATCAGCCTTTGTGTATTCAATTTTCGCTTCTAGAGAGATAAGCTCTGCTAGTTCATATTGCTTGTCATTGATTGTAAAGAAGACCGTTCCTTCTTTAGCAGACAAAGCATCCAATTGGTTCATAATAGCCATTAGCTAGTTTTCTCCTTTCTTAATCACAGATAACCGTCATGTACAAGATTTCCATAGCGTCTGTCAAGACAACTGGCAAGTTAACCACGACGGATTCTTTAGTGATACCTTGTGAAATCTCAATATCTTTCGCTTGGTACTCCAAGGCTTGCTTTTGAGCAAGTGGGTCAAGGACCATTGTGATGATTCGTTGTTTAAACAGCTCACGACCATTCACGTTGTTTGGTACTTTACCGATGAAGTAATTCTCAAAGATATACTTGACATTAGCATTGATATTATCCATTGTACGAACAAGTTTATTCTTACCAAAGATACGACTGTGTTCTGCCGTATAGCTAGTAAATGAGTTCACATCTGACAGGATAATCACTTTTTCATTTCGATAAGCAAAGATAAGCTGACCTTTATTGATGAGCTTTTCAGCCTCTGCTTCATTCTTACGCTCACAGTCAATAGCGCCTGGATAAGACTTGAATGTATTGGATTGCAAGCCAGCTCCTGCATACTTACCAGCTACGAAGTATACACAGTCTTTAGCGCTTAGTTTTGTACCGTCGCTTAATGTAACCCCGTTACCCACTGATACAACACCTTCATCGTCAGCATCCGTGTAATCATTCAAGACTGCAATAACTGAACGACCAGCGTCACGCCATTTCTTGATATGAGCCGTAACAAGTGCTTTTGTTGCACTTTCATCTGTCCCCAGAGCCAAGACGCGGAAGTCTTGAGTATCGAGTGCATTTAGGAAATCTTCAACTTCTGAATTGGTTGTGGCTCCATCAGTACCACCTTCAAGCAAGATTGTTTTATCTTCCGTTGTTAAAGTACCAGTCACATTCACATAGTCATTCTTAAATGGCAAGGCTGTGATGATTTGTTTATCAACTTCTTTTCCGAAGAAAACGGTTGTTACCTCAAAACCAGTCTCGACTTGTTTCTTGAAGATAACATGAATATGGTTACCAGCCAATCCTTTGTATTTAGCTGTAACGACCATGTTGCTTTCTGTTTTTGTTGCCTGTACTCCAGTGTTGTTCACACCATTGTAGACAAGGACCTTACCAGTTCCTTTCAAGGCTTCACGAATCGGAAGAAGTTCATCAATCGGTTTACCAAATAGTCGGCGGAAGTTGCTTGTGCCGTCAACAAGTGTGAAAGCACCAGGTTCTCCCCAAGATCCAGCAATCATGACTGCTGCAATCGTATTGTCTTCCAAAGGAATAATCACATCATCTCTTGATACAAAATTGATGTAGGCCTTTGGAACTCGTTTATTCTGTACTGTCCATTGTGCCATTAGTTAGCCACACCCTTTCTCCAGTCTTCTAAAATGCGTCTTACTTCTGCTAGTGAGTATGACTGGTCATCTTCTAGCAAAATGTTTAGCAAAGTTGCATCCTCTTCAAAATACTTGAGTAATGCCTCTTTGCCAAATTTATCTCCAGTGGTTGTTACCACTGGTTCGGTTACATAACCTACTTCTTCATCCATTTCCATGAGAAGTTTCACCTATCCTTTCTAATATTTGCATTGTCGGTTCTTCTTCAACCCATCGAACGTATCGAGTGATTGTAAATGTGCATATCAAGTCATTCGCATTGTATTCCACCTTCAAATCATTGATAGGGTACTTATCCCCCAAATAACGAAAGGAAGGCGAAGCAAACACCGTCTCAATCTCCTCAAACTTCTGATACAAGTCTGTTGTTTTTTCGGTGTAGTAATGTAGCAAGACAATAAAAACCTGTTTATCGTTTTGGTTTGCCAACCGCTTCCGAGTCACAGGCTTCACATCTACAATAAAACAAGGTGTTTTCAATCCTTGCTGGATTTGTTCATCATACACCTTGCACCCAAACACATCTTTGAGTTGCTTGATGACGAGTGGTCTAATACTATAATCCACCTAGTTCCTCCTTTAGCCTCTCTTCGATTTGTTGCGTGATTTGTGGGATTTTTTGTTTAATCTGTTCTTCTGTCAGTCTCATCATGAAGCGCCCTTCGACCCAAGGATTGACCAATCGCTTACCAATTGCAGGAACATATCGCCCTACTTTCTGACGGTGTCCGCTTTCGACGAAAGAAGCATATTCCATAGGGTTAAATGCAACAACCTCGTACACATTCCCATTTTTGCTTACTTCCATCTTCCAGGATTGATTGAGTTTACCTGTTAGACCCTTTGGTGTTCTCTCCTTAACCTCTTTCAAAAAGGCTAGGCCGATATCTTTAGCAGCCTGCATAAACTCAGAGTCAATGATCGCTTGAGCTCGTTCAAGTCGTTTCAAGAACTCTTGAACATCACTATCGTCATAGCCACTCATGCCGTCTCACCACAATTTCTTGATGTGTGACATAAACCATTGGATCTTCACTGGTCAAGTACTTAACACCATCCACAATCAATTTACTACCAGCTTTGATAGCAAACTTAGGCGAACAGAAAATCTTGTGTTCTGTCTTGAGTTGATGCGCTTCGTTCTGCTCTGTATTCACTAAGTTACGAACAGAAACACGACAGGGAACCTTCTTGTAGACTTCTTTGAACTCTACGAAATCAGCCCCGTTGGGTTTCGTACCCTCAACAGTAGCAAACACATCCATCTTTTTATCATAAGTCCATTCAATACTTGGTCTTGCCTGAGATAAGACATCATTGATATTCATCCTACCACCTCAACTTTCTGAACCGCTGTAGTTGACTGGTAAAGTCCAGCAATACACTTTCAGCACGTCTGGAAAGGTCTGACTTAGCCAATTCGACACGAGTATCTCCAACAGAAATATTCTTGCCCTGGACAGCTTGGTCAGGATTACAAACAACATAAACCATCTGAATGGCCACAAATCGCAACTCTAAAGGAAAATCCTCACGATTGCAGTAGTTAAGAATGTTCTGCATGACTTCATCGACCACTAACTCTTCTAGATAGCATGTATAACGTTGTTCATACAAGTCAATCAAGGCCTGTCTAGCATCTTCATTATGCTTTTGGATTTCTTCAAATGTCATCTTCTCCATCAGCAGAACCTCTCTTTCTACTTATCGTCTTTAGCCAATTTCTTAGCCAATTTGTCAAGCTCTGCTAGAGCCTTATCACGTTCAGCAAGAGCTTGGTCACGTTCGGCAACTACCGCTCTGTACTCTTGAATAGTGTAAGTGCGTCCGCCAGTAGCAGATTCAACTACAGCGTACTCACCGTCACGAATTTCGACCACATCATAACCATCTTCCAAGAAGGTTACTTTTTCTAGTTCGTCAATGTTGAGGACACGGTTATCCTTTTTTACTGTTAACATTTTCTATCCTCCTTTTTTAAGGTGCGACGACAAATGCTAGGCCTTCATGCTTAGTCTTGAATAGCAATACATCATCGTAAGATTGTTCATAATACAAGTAGTTACCGCTTGAAGAAGCACTTGGTGCGTCAAGCCCTACGAATTCATATTTTTGCGGTGCTGCCATACATGGAATATGAATCAAGAAGAAATGGATTTGTTTAGCAGTTGGGTCAACCTTAGCGCCATTTGTGAAGTTGTACACGGTCTTCATGCGATCAGATGGAATAGATGGTTCAATCGTCACATCGTCCAAACGACCAATAGAACGGTCAATCACTGTCCCTTGTCCGTGGATATTGACTGTACGGCCAAATTGCTTGATGTTCTTGATCATACGTTTAACTGCTGGGGTACAGAAAATAACACGACCTTCTGCTGGTACTCCAGCTTCGTCCATTTGTTCCATCAACTCATCGAAGGTTGCGAGGAAGTTTTCCTCAGTCAAGTTCAATGACTTAATTTGTTTACTTTCTGTATCAAGTTCTTTCTTACGAGAGAACAATTTAGATACCATGAATTTATCCATTTCTGGAACTTTTTCAGTATCATTGAATGTTTTAGTGATGTTAGCAATGGAAGTAACGTAGTTAGTTTCATCCACATCTGATGGGTCTACTAGTGTTGACCAGTAACGCTCGTTAGTCAATGTGTATATTTCCCATTGGTTTTCATAGTTAGCGTCAATGTTCGTAATCGTGCGACGTGTACGGTCTTTACGCCCTTCCTTAATCAGAAGGCGTGGTACTTTTACTTCTTTAGCGCCTGTGAATTTCAAAAGTGTGTTGGATGGAGAATTCCAAAGTTTTTGAGTGAATAACAGTCCGTTTTCACTATAACGATTTTGCAAACCTTGTTGGTAAGCCTGTGCATAGTTCAATGTTGCTGGCATATCTGTTCCTCTTTTCTATTTTTTGATTATAGATCTGACGTAAACGCATTAATCATCTGCGTTGTCAGGTCGTTAGCAACTGTTTCTTTTTGTGTTGCCCCTTGTGGTTTAGCACCAGCGATATGTGGTTCTACAGCCTTTTCTGGAGCAAATAAAAAGCCTTTAGATTCTTTCAAAGCCGTCAACTGTTCATCTAATCCAGTCACCGCTCCGTTGTCACCTAATCCCAATTTAGACTTATCTAGTAGACTAGACACGATTCCAGCGTCATGAACCTTACCGCTCAATTGCATTTCAATAGCATGATCTAGTTGCATTGTCTTGAGTTGTTGTTCATGTTCCTTCTGTTGTGTCTTGTACTTGCTGTCCAAGTCTGAGTATTTTTGTTGTAGGTCAGCATTGCCCTCAGCATCTTGTTTGAGCTGTTTCATGTCCTTATCACGCTCTCTCAACTGATCTTGCAAGCCTTTGGCATTATCTTCTGCAGCAGACATCTTTGCTTGTAGGTCCTGTATTGATTTCCCGTGTTCAGACATAACTGCTTCAACTTGTTCTTCAGTCAATCCTAACTGTTCCAAAAATTTACGATTCATTTCTTTTCCTCCTGTACGTTTGTTTAACGTGGCAACGACCACGACATCTTGGTAAAGTAAAAAAGCCTTTTAACGCCTTGCCCAGGGCGAAAGAAAACCGTACGGGATTCCATACGGTTAGAGCATAAGAAAACCGCCTCGATTTCGATGCGGTTAGGTTATTTATTTTTCAATTGTTTCAGTTTCTTTCTGCATTCAATTCCTACTTTTAGAGTTGAAATGACTTCAAATAATTTAATTATTACGAACGAAATTAATGCAAAAAATATAATCCAACCAAATAAAATTGATACCCAATCCCATATAAACATGTCTTTACTCCTCTACTTTTCATATGTTTCTTTAAAGATGTCAGGTTTGCATGGATAAAATTCACCTTGTACACCTTTGATAATGTAGTCACCTTTTTGAGCCACCATGTCTCCCTCAAGCGTTGGAATGACAATACTTGAATCAGAGCACAAGGTATTTTGACCAATAAACTCTCTGATTTCTTCATAGTTTGAGCCAATAAATCTAATGGCCTCAATCACTACTGGTTTTTTACGATATTTCATTTCTCGCTCCTTTCTAAGCATAAGAAAAGCACTTAGATTTCTCTAGGTGCTTTGGTACGTTATACTGCATAATCAAAACCGATTTTTAATTTAATAGTGTCAAATAAATCTAAAACAGACTTAGGAGTGTTCTTCTTAAAAGATACACGAGGCATATCTTTGTCTGGATAAACTTGGTCAACCCATTCATCGATTTGATTATAAAAAATTAACAACTCTTTACTTGGGACAGCCATTACTTCCATTTCAATACCTCCTTAACTTTTTTCAACAACACTTTATCAGTTACGTTATCACCTATTACCCCGATTTCTGCTACTAGTTCATTGATATTATTATGATACAAAAACGCATTATAAGCATTCAAACTAATATCTTTCAAATAGCTTCGGTCAAGAGATTGCTGTTGTTTGACATATGCAATTAGACCTGAATTTAATTCCATCATTGCTTGTTCAATACTATTATAACGCTTTTTATTTGCTTTGTAAAACACTTTTGCAGAATCCCAATGCTTTTTGTGAGTCAACTCGTGAATAATTGCATCTTTGATATTTTTCGATGCAAAAAAACCATCCGATAAAATATTTTTGAATTCTTTTTCTGAATTAAAAGTGTCACTCACAAATAAAATATCTTGTTTATAGTCATATCCTGCTAAACCAGGTAATTCTGATTTTTTTAAGAAAACAACTGTCGGTTTTGAGTAGTCAGGTAATTCACGGAAAACTTCTTGAACATTTGCTACAGCATCTCTAATTTTCTTAGTACGATCCTGAACCCAAAAATCAAACTCGGTTCCGCTAAGTTTTTGAGCATTCAGTCGGATATCATCTCCAACAACGAAAGACCGGTGTTTTGCCATTAAATCAATTGAACTCATACCCTGATTATACACCTTTTCCCCGTCTTTCGCAAACAGTTTTTCTTTAATCGCTTCCCCTTCACGCTCCCAACTTGCAAAGATTTCATCCAGAGAACGTTTCTCTTTTGCCATTTTTACAGGGGCGTTATTTAGTAATATATCGAGATACGGACTAATCTGTTCTTCTTCTGTCCTGTCAGTCTTATCAGTCTTATCAGTCTTATCAGTCTTGCCTTTCTTATCAGACTTAACTGCAGGTCTGATAGTAGAACGGCAACGAACATGAAAAGGCGGTGCGGTTCGCCCTGGTTCATATTCTTTAACAGAATGAACCTCGTGATTTTCTGACTGGCAAATCTCACTTGTACGACTGTCTAATACCGCTACGATTTCGTAGTGGTCGCCACCTAATTCCTTGATAGTATCTAGCGTCGCAAGATTGTTGTAAAAGGTCGTCTCAGTCCTGACAAGCGTATCTGCTCGATGATAGGCGACTCCTGTACGCTCAGAAAGAGCCCTAGCCATTCTATCAATAGACCAACCGCCTGTTAGGCCTTTATTCAGGACATCACTGATTGCCTTATAAGCAACTTCTTTATGAACCCAAACATTTTCAGAAAAGGTCCTACCACTCCAGTTACTAGCCATCTTATGCTTTACTGCATCGACACCCAATATTGGTTTCTCTATGATTCCGAAGTGTGCCAAGTTCTTAGCTTGATGGATTTTACCTTTGATGTAGACGTCACTCAGAGCCTCTGTGACCTTGTCATGTATGCCGTCTGGCTTTCCGTATAGTTCAGCCGTTAGACGTTCAATTTCGGCAAGCAAAGCCTCCTTGCGACTAATACGATGGCGATAACCCAAGGCGTCCAACAGTGGTGTCGGTGTGTCAGGATTTAAAGCCATCTCACGGAATCTTTCAAGAGTTACATTCTTAAACTCTCTACGCTCTTTATCTGTCAGATATTGCTTGGCCTCTGCGTGAGTCATTTTATTATCAACTGCATATCTGGCATAGAACTTCTCTATCTCAGAAACCAGCTGGTGTTTATAATCTGCTAAGGATTGACCAATCTGTGCCATGTACCTATCAGCTACTATCTGAGCGTTGTGCTCCTGTTGTAAAGCTCGCTCAGTCCAATACTCATCTATCTTTTTCTTGTTCTCGGTCGTCATGGTCATCCTCTACCTTTTTGAAATTGGTATGAGAGTATGGATCTTGTCCTTGTTCCTGTTGTTCTTTCAATCGTTCCTCAACTTGAGGTTGATACCATGGATGTTGTTCACGAATACTTAGGTCGTCTAAGATGCCGATTGAGTTTACACAATCTTGAATAGCTTCAGACTCATTTGAAATGATGTCACGGTTAAATACATAAGTAAATTTAGATGAATCAAACGCTACTCCTTTGTTAGCTGCATACTGTTCTACGAACCAAAGGAATTGCTTGATACCTTTTTGAAACTCATTTTCTAGCTCGTTACAGTCTAAATCAAGATCTGTATAGCGCCATTTAAGAGCCTGACCGCTGGCATTACCTAGATTGTCATCTTGGGTATCAATGGCTCGTGCAGCCTCATACAAGAACTTACGAGAGCGTTCAATATCTGCTTCAACTCCGCTAGTATCATTGTCTGCTTGCAGGGTATCTACACCACCATCACTAGAAACTTTGATAGAGCGGAACTTATTCAGATTATTCATGAACTCGCCCAAGTCTGCGCCCTGATAGTTTTTCAAAACATAAATCAACTTCGGCATATCTGCCAACATATCTGCGTTAGTAGACATTTGAAGTTGAATATTATCAATCAGAGACTTGGTTTGGACTAAAAGACCGTCCTCATACTCGTTGTAACGGAATGGAATCAGAGGGACTTTCTCCCAAGTATAAGGGATCCGTGTGCCGTCTGCGTTGACATAATAAAAATTCCCCTTAGTCTCCTTGGATAGTGGGTTGAGTTCCAGGTGTGAACCTGTCCAGATATAATCTGTAATTCCTTGTTCGTCGTAGTATTCTACAAAGGTTTTGGTCTTCTTCACTCCGCTTTCGTAGACCGCTTGATTATAGACACGTACAAAGGCAGAAAGTTCCAAATGACGCTCGTCTTTCCAGAAAGGGATAATCTGTTCACTTGGGATTTTAAACAAGCGTAGACGGCCATTCTCGTCGTAATAAGGCAAGCCGTAAGCTATTCCTTTCATCACCGCTTCCTTACCGAGTGACTTAATTGTAGATAAAAGGTCCTCATCAAACACGCTATCTAAAAAATCTTGTGATTCTTCTCCTTCAAGAGAGATGGTAGGTTGTTTAGAAAACAAATAACCGACCTTCTGGTCTACCAACTTCTTGAACAAACCCAATTCAATCCTTGAGTTCGTCCGCCAGTCAACATCCACTTTTTTCTTTCGAATATCCGTTTGGTTTCGGTAATATTCGTAAGCCTGTTTCATCGTGCTTACTTTCTCAGAACCCTGGTGTTCTTTTATCTCAATCTCTAGTATTTCATTTTGGGTTGTATTCTTAATCAACAACCGCCTGATTAACCATTTAAACCAATTACTCAACATTTCTCCTTCTCCTACCAGAACGATATTCCTGGCTGTCTCATATCGTCTTCAAACGCATATCTTGTAGCGTCGATTGTGTGGTCATTTACTTCTTCTAGCTTGGGTTTGGGATTGCCATCACGGTCAACTGCATAGTCAGCACTTTCGAACTCTCGTGCAATGTTTGGTGTGCGTTCTGGATCTATCACAATCGCATCCAAATCATCTAACCAGCGTTCTCCATACTCACGACTATCAGGACCTTTCTTAGCACCTTGAACAAGCGGAATATTCAGCTGCAGTTTTAACTCATCAATCGACTTAGGTTCTGCGCTATCACAGGTTATCATCTGAGATTGATAGCCTTTCTCACGGATTCTTTCAGCCAATTCACGGTTGCTAATCTTCACGCCATAAATCTCATCGATAGCATAGATAACACGTTTCTTCTTGTCGTAATGCCATCTTACAAAAGCCAGAGGGTCGTTTGCATATCCAAAGTCGTTACCTTGTCGAATATTATCAAACCTCGCTATCTCCTCGTCTGTAATCTTGCGGAATACCAGATTTTCAAACGGTGCCACACCCGAACCGATAGCCTCGCCCAGATACTCCCAACGGTAACGCTTCTCAGAACGCTCTCTCGTGGCCTCTGCTTCTTCTATAAAGGCTTGGGATATATATGGGTTGTCCAAGTAAGTTGAATGGTGTACGTGGGTGTTTGGAGGCTGTATAACGCTCTCGTATTTTTTATTTACCCAAGACTGTTTTCTTTTTGGAGGATTGTAAGAGTAAAAAAATTTATAAAAAAGACCATCAGCCAATTCTCCACGTAGGAGTGAGTTGGTGATTGTCTTTACTTCATCTTCAGTTTTAAACTCAGCTAACTCCTCAATCCAGCCTATCGCAAATGGAAAGCGACTGTCTTTCAAGGATTTGATACGCTCTGGATCTTGCGCACCACGGAAGATAATATAATTTCCTCTTGGGATATAGGTTATCTTCAAAGGGGACTTATTAATCTTAAATAAATGGCTGACCCCTTGCTCACTAATCGCCCATTTCAATTGCTCGTAAACCGATTGTTCTAGGGTATTATCTGTCTTACGAATACATACGGCATTGACTGGATAGCGCATAATCAGTTGAATGATAGTGTGTCCGAGGTCGCTTGACTTACCAGAACCACGCCCACCTTTCTCAACTACATGTAAGATTTTAGGGTCAAACGCTGCACGCCACATAGGATAAAAAGCCTTTGGGATAAATTCGCTCATTCTACGCTTCATCGCCAACTCCTATATCATCAACGAATTGAACAGCCGAAGACATCTCGATTTCTTTTCTCTCTAAATATGCTCCATTCACTTTGAATATATGGTCCAGAGAGCGTTGTCTTTCTTCAATTGTCGGAGTAAATTCATAAGTCGTTTCCGATACCTCCACGCCTTCAGCGGTCTTTACAGTTTTTTTAGAATACCCTTGTTGAGTTTCCCCTCTAGCGATACTAGCAGAGATTGCCAAGGCTTCTACGATTGACATCGAACGTTCGTCAAAAAGTTCTTCAGTGCGTTTTTTAATGTATTCAGAAATCTCAACATTTTTCAACAATCTTTGCCCTATGCTATATGCCGTTTTCTCTGAGTAACCCACCTTAATAGCGGATTGTGTTGCGTTTCTGCTGATGATGTACTCATCTGCGAATCGTCTTTGTCTTTCATTCAATTTTCCATCACCACCTTTCGACAAAATAAAAAGCCACTCAAAGAGTGACTGTATGCGGTAAGTGGGTGCCTCCCCCACCAGAGCCTTATATAGCGCTACTTTATCTCTGTCCTACAGGTTAATCAGACTAAATCTAATTACCGCCCTGTACCCCTATTGTGATAGCTACTCACAGAGATACAATTGGAACGACAGGACTCGAACCTGTGACGTCTCAATTCCCTAAACAGGACTTAATCCGTCTACCATATATCCATTAACCAGCATGAGACTACTGCTTTAAACGAGTGACTTTTGATAACTTATAGTTTATTATCTTGTCCACAAATATTCCTACTTGTATCACTCATGCACGATTGGTTAGACCAATCACTCCTTACATCACAAACTACTAAGCCATTTTTCAATTAACGAAGACCCCGCTAAAAGTCTAAGCTGCTTTACTCTTTGACTTTACTCTTATCCTTGCGAGACTTGAGTAGGCAATCTAATTGCCGAAGTACACTTTCGTTTGTGACGGGCGATGACTTTTGCTTTTTTGAGTTTTTTCTATCTTGAATAGCTTTTAAAATATAAAAATCATCTTTTCATCTATCACAGACACGCATCGCCATGTGTTTCATTCTCTTTTGAAGAACAAAATGCACAGCGCCTGCTTGTTATCGATTGTTTTGCGGACAATCGACTCACCTTACATACTTTTGGGAGGCGCCCAATTTTTGTAAGATATGGTATTAAGCTCTTGTTGCACCTCGAACCAAATACCTCTTTCATCTTATAGACTCGTCTCACAGCCAAACTGCCACGTTTGCATTTCCTCAGCACCTTGCCGTTGGAATCTCCCTGCTTTAACTTCGCCTACCTATTCCAAAACTGAAATAGTTAAGATTAAATTGCTTAGATTGACCATTGCTGGCAGGATGTTTGATAGATTTAAAAACATCCTTTTCCTGAGTTACCACAGATTATCTAGGCTAAGCCCTAAAAATGCAAGGCGACTACTACCTTGCGTGTTAATTAGTAATCAATTTGAAAGTTTTCCTTTTTTTATTTTTTTGTAGTCATTTAAAACCTCTAGCGGAATCAAACCGCCTAGCTTATAACTTACCTAGGATATAAGTAGCTACGCAACCATGCGAGGTTCGGTCACTTCTGCAACCATTTTTAAGTTAATGAGTGATATATGAATGCTAAGCCAACTGCCTACCCCATTCTGGGACACAAACACTCAAACGGCGATGCCCGGAATCGAACCAAGGGAAACATAGGAGAGAAACCACTTACCTGTCACCGCCAAAACGAGGCCGAAAACCTCGGAAATAAAATGAAAAATATAAGGAGACGTCAATTGACCTATCACTTGACAATACTATTCTACCATGTAAAATAAGCCATTTCCTAGCAATTTACTTGCAAATATCTCCCAAAAATTTACGAAAGACAATCAGCTTACCTTTTCGATAGGCTTCCGCAAATTCCAAAGCACCTCTACTAAGCATGCGATAGAACTCACTCTCAGAATAGCCTAAATCCATATAAATTGCCTTGTCTGATAATTGGATTTTCATATCCATGTACTTCTTTGCGATAACCTGCCGAACGTATGGATCCATAATGCAGTTGACTGCTCTCTCAATCTCCAGAACTTCTGCTTCTGCATCCACATGTTCGATAACCATATTCTCTGTTGCTGTATTCTTACCAGTAAACGTCTTTGGTTCAAATGAGTAAGTCGTTGTGATTTTAGGCAAATACTCAGCGCCTGCCATTCGGACATACGAGCGATAACTCTCTAGAACGTCATAAACATTTTTCTTGGTGAATTGCACGTCAACCTTTTTTAATAACCTCACAACATAGCTCCTTTATGATATAATATTTTTATTGGGTATATCACAAAGGAGTCAGCTGTGCTGGCTTTTTTCTTGCCTTGCTCCGTTTTTAGGTGTATGCTTTAGATACAAGACAAAGGAGAAACAAATGAATACTGTTAAAACTCGTAAGGTTGGGAATTCTATCACTGTGACCATTCCGAAAACACTCAATGTTCCAGAAGGTCAGGAAATGTTTATCTACAAAGGTGTAGATAATGTCATTGTCCTTGCTCCAAAAATTCCAGACCCATTTAGTGGCGACACAGATCTACGCATGGAGAATGATTTTTAATTTGAAGCCTAGTCCTTATGGATTGGGCTTTTGTTCTACCTAAGCTACATCTTCACGTTCAATCAATGGCAGAATGCCATTGTCTTTTAAAATTTCATACAAGAAGAAGTGCCCTTTCACTGTCCATTTCGTATGCAAAGAGACATCTGGCATACCATTTTTATGTGTAATAGGATGCGGTTCAATATGTACATATCCTTTAGTATGATATTTAGCATAAGGCAGCCACACCTTCCCTTGCTTAAATATAATACCTAGGTCTTTCAGTCGCAAATTGAATTTTTTAGCACTTTCTCCATAGTTCTTAGCAATAGCAGTTGTAGAAATTAAACCCTTGTTAGCCAACATTACATCTACATAGTCTGCTTTTGGTTTCATTTCGTCTAGTTCGGATTGCAATTTACTATTCTGCACTTCAAGTTCCTTACTTTTTGTTCGTTCTGCTTTCAGAGCTTGAAAAGCTGCAATAGCTAGGTCTGGATCGTTAAGTAGCTGGTCTGTCGCATACATTCCATGCTTGCGGATAGACGGTAACACTTCACTAGTCACCCAGCGTTTAAACTCCTTAGCCTGTGGGAGCTTACTGGATAGGATGAGCGAGTAAAGACCAGACTCGTTGATGATGATAACACCTCTATTTCCAAAAGTACCGTTTTGGTAGTTTTGGCGATCTTCTTCATCTACGTGACGGTTTATATCTCGACTACCGTTTTGGTACCCCAGAATATCCGCAACATCTTTCCCGACTAGCCAAGGTTGACCCTCAATCTCTACCATACGAACTTGACCGAACTGTTCATTTTTAAAAATTTGTAATTCCATTTCCTTTATCCTTTCTTCATCTTATAAATCAACTCGCGGTTTTCAAGCATATCTGCAATTTCCGCCCAAGCCTCTGCATTTTTTTCCATCATAATATCAAGCACTTTTTTATTAGCAGGTAAACTCATAGCTTCCGCAAAGTCAACTTGATTATCTACCCAATCTTTGAACTGTTTATAAGTCCAAGGTTCTTCGTTAATTACTTCTTGCTGATTATTCAGCAGAATTACGTTATTCATTTGTTTCCTCTTCTTCTGTAAAAAAGTTAATAATAAAATTGATTAGATCATTGGCAAAAACTGCCATAAAAGTTGCCTGAACATCAAAGAATACTCTCGCCTGTTCCTCTGGAAAATGTTTTCTGACGATTGCAGCTAGAAGTGCGTCCCACTTTTCTAACTCCTCAGTCCTTGCTTCTGACCTAAATGCCATATGTAATTCGTTGATAAAATCTTGATTTTCCATGATTTTCTGTACACAAAAAGCGTACCCTTTCTATAAAACTGTTGCATGAATAAGGGTACGCATGGTATACTATATGCGTATCCTATTCATTATGAGTGGGTGCGAGGTTGCACGAAGTAATCGCTTTGGTCGGTGGAATACTTCGTGCTTTTTTTATTCCTCTAAACGTTGAGCAAGCTCTTCAACAGCCTGGATAATCGTATCTGATTTAGAAATTCCTAACTTCATAGAAACATCTGAAATCAAATCAAACTCATCCTCAGTTATTCTGACGGTCATTGATTTATTCCGCTTGCTCTCTCCCTTTAGAGGTCGCCCCATTTTCTTTGCCATAACTATCTAGTAAAATACCAAATAGCCAAGGCAAGGACAGCAATGCCAACAACACCTTGAACTTTTTCTTTCAAAGTCGTCCGCTCAATCGTAATTTCTGCACGCTTGAACTTCTTGTGGTAAAGTACATTATCTTTCATTTGCTTTTTACCTTTCCTTATGCTAGAATGAACTAAACAACAGGGTTTGGGGCTTTCGCCCCTCTCCCATTAGAATTTGATGGTTATCTTAAGGAATTTGAGGTTGAGTTCGATTGTGACCTCTTTTGCTTTGGGAAACCATCTTTTTTTCTTGTCGTGTTTAGCCATCTGCTAAGTCCTTTCTGTTGGATTTGTTAGATTTCTCAACCTTACATAGACTATTATACCATTTGTAACGCATTAAGTCAATACTTTTTGCGTTACTTTTTTATTTTTCAACAAAAAAGTTCTCGCACCCATTCATTATTCAGTTTTCAAAGAACAAAATCATAGCTTATACTTCAAATAACGCTACTACTTCCGCTAGTTTTTCAGAACTAGTGTCTAGCTCCTGACTAGCCCAAATTTCAATTGGTGTCATGTTAAATCCTCCTCTTTCACAAAGCTACCGTCTACCATCTTACCCTTGCGGTCTTTAATCTCATTCCAAGCCATCTGGAAGCACTCAGCGATAGACCAACCTTTCTGCTGACAGTAGATTGTCAGAACTACCAAAATATCGCCCACGGCATCCTTGCCCTCATCATCTCGTTTCTTGAGATGTGCCTGCGCCAGTTCGCCTGCTTCTTCAAATAGCTTCAATGCTTGGGCTGTGCTATTTTCAGGATTGTCCAACCCTCGTTCTTTCGCCCAGTGCTCAACATGATGCGCTAATAGTTCCATGTTTGTTGTCATAACATCACCTCATCCCCAACTTTCACTTTCTCATACTGCTCTCTAGTGACTACGAAAATTCCATAATCTCTGATAGTCACTGTATACAGCTTGCCATGTCGTCCTTTCTCGACGACCTTGCCGAATATTTCTGCGCCTTGATTATCAGCCTTATAGATAACCATCGGCTTCTTTTCTTCCAAATCTCGAATCTTGTCCATCTGCCAGATGTTTAGACCAGCAGATAGCAAAATCCATATTGCGATAAATCTTTTCAATCTGTGACCTCCTTGATTTTAACAAATAAGATCTTGCTGGGATTGAGCAACACAATCTCAGGACCAAGATTGATTTCAAGAAGTTGCTTGTTTTCATAACGAAATTTTAATTCATTGATAAAATCATCTCTATTTGTTTTGAATTCTATTTGCTCGCCTCCTAACCCTATGATAAACGTTATTTTCTTCATTACTCCACCTCCTCGACTTTCAATTTATTTCTTGCTTCACTTAGGTAATACCGAAAAACATCACCAACAGCCAATTTGTTAATTAATTCATCTAGTGCTTTCTTAACAATTTCAGATCTAGTTGAATATCCATAGTATAGTTTTAATGCTTCAAGGTGTGCAAAAAGATCATCGGTTAAAGTAACTGTAATTTTTTTCATCACTCCACCTCCTGCACTTCCACACCCTCGCAATCAAACACCCAGCCGAAGTCTGCTTCCTCTAGTTCTTTGTGGGTGTGGTGATATATAGCATTGCCTAAAGTAAAGCCTTTTGTAAAGAAATACCTTTCCAAAAGTTCTCCATAAACCAACGTATTTTCTTTAATATTCCCTTTAATCTTCACCAAATACCGCTTCTCTTTCTCGACCTCGTAGCCGTCCAGCCACGCTCGAGCGAAGAGGTCTTGGTTGCTCGTCTTTTTAATCCATAATATTAAATCGAAACTTTGGTTGTTTTCTTTCATAAAATTTGGATTCATAGCAGTATATAGACTAGTTGTTAAATGTTCTTTACAAACCTCAATCCAATCCGCCACAAACTGCGGAACTTTGACTGGTTGAGGTTCGTCTAGTTGTTTCAACTCTTTCAAAAAAAGTTCAACCATTGAAGTATAAGGTATAGGCTCATAAAAAGGGCTGTGTTCATTCCACAATTCTTTATACTTATTAATCAATTCCTGCTTATTCATCTTCCAACTCCTCAACTCACCTTGTGGCTTTCCAGATTTCCAAATTCTTGGCCATGATTTACAAAATATGAACCAATCAGGATAGCGTCAGCTTCATCGTCTTTAACGTTAAGGTCGAATTTATCAGACACCTTAGCAACTGCCTGCAGCTTCATCGACTTCTTGCTTCGGTCCTTGTAACTAAACTTCCAATACTTGCGCCATGTCGACACGTTCACGAAGTACACATTGTCAGCAATCAGTCGGCCAAGAATGATACCTGTCACAATTCCAATACTGATCATAGACTGCTGATTTGGTCCCATGACTGAGTTCTTCTCGACCACAATCGACTCAAAATGGCAGTCGTACTTCTGAAGCGCTCTCGATTGAATAGCTCGCAATTCACTAGCCATGAATCGCCCACGCTCAAAGAAAGACTTGCTTTTATGTTTTAAGACACCACTCTGGACAAGGTCAGAGCCGTGAAATACGGCCCAGCCTGTCGCAGTAGTTGAAATGTCTAACGATAATGTCAGAGATTTCATTGCAGTTCTCCCTTGATACCACAAAGATCAAAGAGATTCCGATTGTTATTTTCGATGAACTCAAAGAACTTCTGAAGTTCGGCCAAGTGGCGTTTCTCCCTCTTGACTCCAAGGCTTGTATGATACTCTGTCGGCGTTTCCGGTGTTACCCTGATGTCTAGCCAATAGAGAGGCTCGAACACGTCGCCACTTGTATCAAGAGAAGCATCTGCATCTGTATTTCTAAAATGCATCTGCATATCATATTCAATTTTATTGGTGATCGTGATGGTCTTGTCCACGATTTCAAGTGTGATATCTGTTCCTGGTATGTCGATTTTGTTTAGCATTTATTTTCTCCTTTTAAAAAAGTGTTGTTTGCAAAGGGTACACATCTTCAAATGGCACTCCGACTCTTAGACAGTCTCGTTTGATGTCCAGTGTAGAGATGACGTACTTGACACCATTATTTTTCTTGTCATAGTGTGGATAAGTGTAGCCATCATTTTCTATTTTTTCGATGATTTCAGACTTTGTTTCAGGACAGATTGCTGTCCAGTTGATCCATTCCATTTTTATCCTCCCACGATACCGTGCCAGAGATTAGACACTCTTTATCCAACCTGCTAGCAAGTGTGGTTCGATTGTATAGACCATGAGTTGTTTCTATGCAATCAGCATATATGTTTTTGATTTTTACAATTTTGAAAAACTCCCCATTTTTGAGGATTTTCACATAGTCTCCTTTCTTTAATTTCATGGCTACCCTTTCTTAAAACGGCAAATCGTCATCTGATATATCCATTGGATTTGAATTTCTCGCAAAATTCGGTGCTTGCTGGTCGTGGTTATCAACTGTTTGTTGACTACCATCTTTCTTAAATTCCAAAAGCTGGAAATTCTCAGCAACCACTTCTGTCACATAGACACGTTGACCTTGCTGGTTATCGTAAGTCCGAGTCTGAATGCGTCCAGTGATTCCAATCAAAGCGCCTTTCTTGACCCAATTAGCAAGATTTTCAGCCTGCTTGCGCCACATAACGCAATTGATAAAATCAGCTTCACGCTCTCCATTCTCGCTTTTAAATGTGCGATTTACTGCAAGAGTAAACGTAGCGACTGCCACATTTGACTGTGTGTAACGCAATTCTGCGTCTTTGGTCAAACGACCAACTAATACGACATTATTTAACATTTTCTAGTTTCCTTTCAATTTAGCAAGTAATATATCCGCATCTTCAATCTGCGACTGCTTAATCATCTTATAATCAACCACTCCAAGATGGTTCAAGAACCATTTAACGATAGAGCCATCCTCTTTGCCTTTTTCAACAGAAATAGCAGCAATTTCTTTCAGATAGTAGTTTGCTTTTTCAACTGAGATAACTGGGTCATTAGCTTTTTTATCTTGTTGCTTTTCAGCTTCGTTCATATCGCTTGGATATTCGTCAACATCTTTCTCTCCGATTCCAAACAACCCCTGTAGTGCATATTTGCGAGCATAAGAACTAACCGCTCCTGTCCATTGTGGTACTTGCATTTGCTGGTTCCCTGTTTTAAATACAGGAACCTTATCCAATTCCGCAAAACCAACTGACTGAAATTGTTTATCTCCGTTTGATACAATAGCGGTTGATTTTACAAAAATACGTTCCCCTACACCAAACAAATCGTCTGATACAGTCAATTCCCAGTCGGTATTGATTTCTTTAAATTTTGTATAAATATCCTCAGCATTTCGGAAAGCGTAATTTACACCTTGTTTTTTCTTTTTTTCTAGTTGCATTCTCTTTTGCAATTCTGAAAAAGCTAATTTTGTCATATCTTATCTCCCTATCTGATACTCAAGTTTTTACGTTCAACCAAACTTGCACCAATGATTTCAAGTCCGTTCTTCAAGTCCTCTTTCAAGCGTTTCTTGTCAGCTTTCCACGTTGCTATCTTGTAGGCTTCTGGCAAGACTGTTTCGTCTACCTCCACGGCTTGAGATTTTCTAAATGATACCTTGAACAGTGGTGTGTCAACACGTTCATGACCTGTCAGGCTCATGCTTGCTGAAAGAGTATCTTTCAAGTGCTCTTTCTTCCTCTCGTCTGCCTTGTTTAGTTCTGTTAAGCGCTTAATTTCATTCTTACGAGCCTCAACGTCCGCTTCAAGGTTCTTCATGACCTTAATATAGTTCTCTACCTTGGTTTCATACTCAGTTTCCCAATCGATAGAATCCAAAGTATCTAGTTTTGTTTCTTCATCCAATTCCAAGTTGTAAATATCAAGAAATTGTCCTGTCAATTCGTAAAGTGTTGCCATCGTTTCTCTCCTATGCCCCTCATTCTTCATATTTTGGGTCTATTTCCGTTTTTTATTCTTCGTTCGATAATTTATATGCCTGCTTCTTAAAATCGAATACAGGCGATTTTAGAGCCTTTTAAAAGCTCATCTTCTTCCTTTCGTCTTCTTCAAATTCCAATTTTCACGTTTTATACGTCGATTTTCGTTTTGCAATTTCAAAATAATATCCTGTTGGTTGTTGATGATTTCTCCGAGCTCAATTCCAAGATGCATATACTCAGCTCGCCAGTTGTCGATTTCTGCGTGTAGTTCCTGAATCATATTTCATCACCCACATATCGATACTGCCCACATCCAACATAGATGTACTGGCTTGGGTCAAGCTCCTCTTGCTCCTCAGGCGGCTGCATTATATCTCTGTCATAATCAAACATGAGCATACACCTTTCCAAGCTCAAGCACTCGTTTCACATATCTGGCCTTGGATGTTAGCCCAAGATCCAGCAATTCGTTTTTTTCTTCATGATTGGCCAAAAGCCATACACGGTTTTCAAGTTCAATTCTAGTCATAATCTGATCCTCAGCGTAGCACTTTCATAATCGCTTTCTTAGGTTCTGGCAAAGCTAACGGCTCTGGCTTCAAACCTTCAGGTCTTTCATTGTCAAACGTAAATCCCGGAAACTCTCTTCGAATATTCTTGCGGATTTGTTGCCGTTCAATTTTACGTCCGATTTCAATAATATTGTTAAATTCATTGACTTTCTGCGTGTCCTCTTCTTCCTGCTTGCGTTGTTTCTCAAGTTCGTGCAGTTCCATTTGTCGTACTAAAATCCCAGCTCCAATGAATCCCAAAATCACTGCGCCTGCTCCTAATAGCTGGCTAACTAAAGGTGGTTCAAACATTTTTATACTCCTAACATTTTTTCTTTTTTCATATTCTCAAGCATTTCTGATAACGTTTCTTTCTTTGTACGATAGCGATTACGACTTTTCCATTTGACGAACATGCGAAATCCTTCGTAATCGATAAATACAATCTTATGAGTTGGGTTATCGATGAATTGCTTGAAATCTGGATGTTCTCGCATTTCACCTGCCCAGACTTTTGCAGTCCCTGGAGTCAACCCTTCCCACCTCTGACAAAGATGTTTGTAATCGCCATGCGTAGCTTTTTCGTCCACATCAACTGGCTTATAAGTAATTTCTGTTTTCGGCATGCAATTTCCTCCCTTTCGTGTTATAATCATGTTGAATATTTAAGTATGCGCCTGATTGCCGTCAGGTGCTTTTTTTGTTTTATCTTAGTTCATCTGTGCTGATTTCTAATGCGTCAGCGATTTTCTTAACTGTGTCAAAATATAAATCTTTTACCACTCCATCCCTTAAACGATAGATCCCAGCTGTACCAACACCAGCTTTTAAACAAAGTTTATAAACTGTCCAATTTTTCTCTGAAAGTTTTTCAGATATTTTTTCCCAGAGCATGGTTGTTTCCTCCTTATCTGACTTTATTTTTATAGTTTTTATTTCTTTGTATGTCTTTTCACAACATATTGTGCCTTTTGTGACCTTATCTTTCAAAAAAACACCATATATTGACAAACATTGTTTTTTATCATACAATGAAAGTGTGACTAAGACCTCTCCCGTTTTAGTCAAAAATTCAACAGAAAGGAGATGAAATCATGGGTAAAAATCAGCATGTTGTCCCTGCCAAAAATGGTGGTTGGAACGTGAAAGGTGCTGGCAATTCAAGAGCAACTGTTCATACTACTACAAAGAGTGAAGCTACAAATATTGCTAGACAGATTTCACGAAATCAAGGTTCCGAACTAATCATTCATGGCAAAGATGGGAAAATTCAAAGCCGTGACAGCCACGGTAAAGACCCATTCCCTCCTAAAGGCTAGTCATAATTTGGTCTTAGCCTTACAACATATCCTGTAGCAGTGGTTACATCATCTAGTGTGACTTCTGCTATTTTTTTCGCTCCATCCTCTGTTTCAACAATTAGCCGTGTATAAAAGCGACTATCTAAAATGTTCATCAGATTTGGTTTGAAACTATACGGATATCGTCTTGGTCTCATTTCCTTCTCCTTTGTATTTATTTTTCTACCCTCTCTTTTATTTATTAAGAGAAGTAGGACTTGTTGTTAGTTAATATTTATTGTTATTTAATACTTGTTGTTAGTTAATATTTATTAGTGCCTTATTTTACAATGTTGTAAAATACAATGTTGTAAAATGCAATGTTGTAAAATGCAACTTTGTATTAAGTAATTGTGGATAACTCAGACTTCTTCATAGCTATCGCTTCATCAAGACGTTGCAACATAATTTCAAATTGAAAATCAGTTATTTTTGTATCTGAGAAGAATCTGAAAGTCTGAACTCCTCTCCCTCTGCCGAGGCTTTTTTTGACAGTCCGTAAATATCCAGCTTTTTCAATCTTTTTGAAATGCCTTAAAACCATTTCGCGGCTAATATTCAACCGTCTGGCTATTTCCTCTGGATATACAAACCAATTCTCTTTATTGCTGAGTACTACCATCAAGATGCCAATAGAAGCAGGCTCTAGGTTCGAATCTTTGAGAAAATCATTGCTGACAGAAGTGTAATCGTCAGTTGGATTCCTGAAAGATGAATTGGCAATCTAAATTTTTAAAGTCTGTCATACAGTCTCCTTTTTTATTTAGATAAGTAGTAGTTTGTTGTAAAGTTAGTAATTATTACTAAGTTAGTGCCGTAAGGCTTAGATTATTATTAAGTTAGTTATTATTATTTATTAGTTATTATTAGTGTCGGATTTTTCAACTTTTGAACTTTTCAACTTTGTAAAATTCAACTTTTGAACTTTTCAACTTTGTAAATTCAGTAAGTTGTAAATAAACCCTTTTACTATTCTGTGGATAACTCTTTTTCAAGATTGCTTACCCAATACTCCCAATAACTATCTGAAATTGGTACATCTTGAACTAAAGGAAAATTCTGGATACCTTTACCACGACCAAAGCTCTTGCGATAGATACGGATATAACCAGCCTCTTTTAACTCATCAAAAGCTGCCCTGTGAGCGTCACGACCATTCCTGGAGCGTTTGGAAAGTTCATCGATATAAGGGCGCCATGTATCTTTATTAGACATCAATACCAATAGCAACCCTTTAGCTTGTAAGCTTAAATCTGAGTTTTGAGCTGAGTGATTGTTCATCTGAGTGTAGTTCTCGTTGGTATTCCTGATTATATACTGCATACCTCATATTTAAGCCCCTTTCTGTAACCTTGCTTGTGCATTCATATCTCTCCTAAACTATGATTTAATTCGTATTTTTTACCTAAAAAAATAAAATCTTTTTTAACATTGTATAACCGAGCTAGCTTATCTAATAAATCAACTGGAATTTTAGAACTATCATGCTCATATTTCAACAGTGTTTGTTGATGTATTTGCAGCTTATCAGCAACCTCTTTTGCAGATAAATTGTAAT
The DNA here is from genome assembly GCF_963521255.1 of uncultured Streptococcus sp. Lineage (GTDB taxonomy): Bacteria > Bacillota > Bacilli > Lactobacillales > Streptococcaceae > Streptococcus. Next base: position 33,514 of record NZ_CAUQTU010000007.1, read on the forward strand.
TTGTTCTTATTGCTCGTAGCGTCATCTTTTGCACGCACTCACCCCCTTATCTTAATTCATCTATGCTGATTTCCAACGCATCAGCAATTTTGCATATATTAGGCCAAGAAAGGTATTTTACCTTTCCGCTTTTCAGGTCAGAAAAGAAGCTTCGATTAACGTCAGCCATCTTAGATAATTGATGTCCATTCAAATTTCTTTCCTGCATTATTCTGTTTAATTGTTCCCACATGTTACACCTCCAAAAACACTATATGTTGTTTAACACATATATATGATTAACAACATGTTGTGCTTTTCTGCTATCTATGTTATAATCATTCTTGACTAAGACCTCTCACCGTTTTAGTCAAAATTCCAATAGAAAGGAGGTAATGTTATGACTCATTATTGGTATAACGATCGCGTTGATACTAACAATAATCACGAAGTACATAAACTTTCTTGTAAGTATCTACCTGATACAATTCATTCCACGTATCTAGGAAAATTCGACTACAATTTTCAAGCTATGGAATATGCTAGGCAAACCGAACCCTACAAGCAGTTTGACGGTTGCTACTTTTGCATGCCGACCGAACATAACGGCTAATTTGACTGAGTTGCTTCCTGCAACTCTTTTTTATGCTCTCGATTGCTAGCAATTGTTGAACGATACTCTTGAATAAAATGGTACTTCATTGTCTCAATAAAGAACTTCCGTTCATCAATCAACATTTTCCTCAAAAATTCGCATTCTTTTCTTAGTGCAATCAATTCTTGTATTCCTTCTGCTGCTGTTTGAGTTACTTCTGCTAACTTTTCCACACCAGAAATATCAACATTAACATGTGGCTGTTCCATTATCGTTCCCCCTTATCTTACTTTCCAACGCCCTGAGTTCAATCTCATGGCTGACTTGTTTCAATAGCTTCTCACACGCTATCTTTGCTTCTCTGTACGTTGTGTTTTCGCTGATGAAGTAATCAGCAAGTTCGATGATTTTATCTTCCAATTCTAACTACCTTTCAAATGTGGTATAATCAAAATAAAACGATTGGAGAAGTATTATGATATTTCAAGCAAAAATAAACTCTTCTGTTTCTAGACCTGTAACCATTGAAGATATCTGTCCAAATTGTAAAAAACCAACCAATCCAGATCTTGTAAATTCTTCTTATTTTTCTCTCGAAGAATATAAAACAAGCTTAGTATTAACATTTAGATGCTTAGGATGTAAGCATTTCTGGACAGAGGAGTTTATAGCTACAAGATATTTCAGCATTAATTCCACCGATGAATACAGAATCGAGCATATCAAAGTAATTCCTAATCTTCCAAGCGATATACCTATATCTGACGATGTAGAGATTGTTTCTCCAATTGGTAAGCAAATCTATGTCCAAGCATTGAAAGCTGAACACGAGCAACTAGACCACATCGCAGGTATCGGATATCGAAAGGCACTTGAGTTCTTTGTTAAAGATTTCTCTATTGTTACAAATCCTGATGATGAAGAAAAAATCACTAAAATGTCATTAAAACAAGTTATTGAAAAATATATCAAGGATGAAGACCTTAAAACATTTGCGCTTGCATCTGCTTATATCGGTAATGACGAAGGTCATTACTATAGAAAAAATCCTGATAAAGGTTTTATAGATCTAAAGAACTACCTGCACGGAGTTATCCACTACATAGAAATGAAACTCAATTTTCTTGATGCTCAGGAACTTGTGAATCGTTCAAAGAAATCTTAGAATCTAGTTCATCCAACTTCTCAGCAATATAGGTCACGGTCCTCAATATCTCATTGAGGGCTGTTCTTTCTAGTTCGTTCATTCCCCTACTCCTTTCCTTTTTTATCACATCGGTACTTCACTATCTGACGGATAGTAAAAGATACAATCACAAATCCTGCTAGGATTATCAAGCCAACATTTTCATCCATTGCTTTTCACGGCAAATGATGGTACACTATCAAGTAGAGGTTGGGGCTTCTGCCCCTTTCTCTACTTTTTCTTAAGCTCTTTGTCTTTGAGCTTGTAAGCTAAGTACTGCTTATGCCAAAGACGAGCTTCGTTGATTAAGCCTAGTATCAAGATGACGGTTGTGGTGTCCTTGTTTGCTAGGCTTTTTATGATGTGTTCCATCATTTGCCTTACCTCCTTTTCCTTAAGCTTGATTTAATTATACTACGAATTAAATCGTATGTCAATACTTTTTTAGAATTTTTTCGTATTTTTTTCGAATTTTTTATTTACAAAAACGAAAATAAGCGTTATTATATAGTAAAAGAAAAAAGGAGAAAAAGAATGGCCAGAGGACGAGGAAAGTTAACTCCTCAAGATAAAGAGGATATGAAAGTCTTTTCTGCAAATCTTAATGCGATTTTGTCGGATAGGAATTGTAAGCAAGTTGAATTGTCAAGAGCAACAGGCATACCTGCTAGCACTTTAACAGGCTATGTAAAAGGAACTTCTTTGCCTATACCTGGAAATGTACAAAAGATAGCTGATTATTTTGGAGTATTAAAATCGACTTTAGATCCGAGGTTTGCAAGTGAAGATTCATCTATTGAAATTACCCCTACCACTTCCCCCATCCAATCCATCTACGACCAACTAGCACCGCCTAGACAAGGCAAAGTCCTGACCTATGCCGAGAGGCAACTGAACGAGCAGAAAAACGAAGAAGAAACGAAGAAAAACGAAGTATCGGAAGTTATCAGCTTGTATCAAGTTGAGGTAGTATCTGAGACGGCAGCAGCTTGTGGATTTAACTATGGATTTGGTTACGACGATACAGATAGAGAGACTATAGAGGTTGACGAGCAGCCACCACGCCACGATATTGCTACTAAGGTCAGCGGTGATTCCATGCAACCTGACTACCAAGACGGAGACATTCTCTATTTAGTAGATAAAGGATTGACCACCTACAACGGCGACTTGGCAGTTATTGCATACGGAGACCGTTCTTACTTCAAAAAGATATATACCGAAAACGGACGCTTACGCCTCGTATCGCTCAATGACAAGTACGAAGACATCATCCTAGACTTCCCACCAGCCGAAGACACACACATCAAGATTTTTGCAGTTGTCGGGGTGTATAGAGGGGAATAAAAATAAAGGAGTGAAATAATGGAGCATTATATTCATATACCTAGAAGTTTGAATTTTGAGTTTAGAAACATCTCTAAATTTTATAGTCAATACTCTGACATTAATGAAGTTCTTGAAAAAAATGATATTATACGTCTCAATTTTAGAAACACGAATTTCATTAGCGGAGAAATGACTGTGTTATTATCTATGGTAGTAGAAAGCTTACATAATAGAGACTATGATGTTCAAGCCAATTACAAATTGTTGCCTAAAAGTACACAGAATCTGTTATCGCGAAATGGCTTTTTTAAACGATATAAATTAGCTCCAGGATTATCAGATAATAAAAATACAGTAATCCAATTATCTAAGATTCCTTGTAAGGATGAGGATGCTGTCGATGAGTACATTGAAAATAAGTTTCTTGCAAAAATCGAGTCTGAAATCGAACCTATTTTTCGTAATGAAATTTCTATTTTCATTTTCGAGCTAGTACATAATATTCTAGAACATTCTGGTGCAGATAATGTTATAATGTGCGGACAGCACTACCCAAGCATAAATAGAATACGTTTTGCTATTGCAGATACTGGAATTGGCTTACCAAATTATATTTTAAGTAAAAAAAGCTTATCTAGCGAAAAAGAAGCTATTGAATGGGCTTTTACAAAAGGAAATACAACAAAAGAATTAGAATCTGACACAGATAGTGGAGTCGGGTTGGCTTATATACAAGAAAAAATATCAAAAAAAGCATCTATGAAATTATTTTCTAATCATTCGTATTTTCATATCAAACAAGATGGAAGTTTGTCTTATAAAGAATTAAAATACAGTATGTACGGAACATTAATTATCTTTGATTTTGATATCGAACAATGTAATAAAATGTTATAATGAAAGAAAGAAAATGGAGGAAAGAATATGGAAATAGTAAATGTAAAAGAGGTTATTGGAAGTAAGTTAGCAACTAGTAGTGATAAAGGTTTACTTCTCTATACAATTTTGGTAGAAAAAGTATCCAATAGAGAACCAGTAACAGTTGATTTTTCTGATATAAAAACTGTTATCCCATCATTTACAAATAAAGCGTTTGGAAAACTTTTTGATGTAATTAATTTAACAGAATACAAAGATTTAATACGATATAATGAGGATATAAATGAGCTTTTTATGGATTGTATCAATTACTCAATAGAAAATAGTACTACAAAAAGAGAACAGTACAAAGCAGAAATGAATAAAATGTATCAAGAAATAGAGGAACAAAATGCCTAATCTTAATTTTGTAAAAGCTACTATAAACAATCTTAATTCAAGACTTCCTCGTAGGGATATCCTAGTTGATACAAATGTCCTTTTGGATTTGTTTGGTGGCGAAAATAGATTTAGATATGATAAGCTTTGGGAATATTCGTTAGAAAATGACTTGACTTTATATGTCACAACATTAACTATTTCTGAATATATCAATCGAAAATGTCGTAATGCATTTGAAGTTTATCAGGAGAATTTGTCTATTCGTGAAGAAAATGGAGAAAGCATCGATGATGTAGAGTTTGAATACAAACGAGGATTTCAAAAGACATCTGAATATGAGAGTGTTTTTAATGAGAGTTTAAAACAAGTTGAGATTATATTGAACGATGCTAAATTGATAAACATAGATCATAATGAACTAAAAAATATAGAACCAAGTAAGTACAACCTCAAAGATTACAATGATGCAATTTTTTATTATTTGGCAACAAAATATTCTTTTGGTATTGTAACTCATGACAGGGATTTTCTCGAATCTCGAGCGCCTTTAATCGTTTATACAAATTTAAACAATTAAAAATCCTCACGCTCTTCAAATATTACATATCGTTGGAATAAATTTATTTTTATGATATAATTAAGTTACTTAGAGGTTTACCCTCATATTTTTAAACTTTGAGCCTTTGCGCTCCAGGGAAGTAGCTTAATTGTTACTTCCCTTTTCAAAACCAAAAAAATCCCCACGCTCTCCGACGGCCATCTTTGAGTGTGAGGATATCCTGTATAGTAAACGGCATTAAAAAGCCTGCTTTACTATACCCATTTTATCAAGAAATGAGGTGAAAATCAATGTGGATGGAAGAACTTTCCAACGGAAAATACAAATTTTTTGAGCGATACAAAGACCCTTATACCGAGAAATGGAAAAGGGTGTCTGTAACCCTTGACTCTGGATCAAGCAGGGCAAAAAAAGAAGCTCAGAAACAACTGGACGAAAAGATAGAATCCTTACTGCAAAAATTGACTACTGCTTCTGCTCTGTTTCATCCAGTCTTCGAAGAATGGTGGGAATTTCACCAGAAGCAAATTAAATTGAGTACGTATAAGACTATGTTAGCTACCTACAACCGAATATCCGATAAAGTTGAACTAGGTACTAAATTGGAAAATATGGATGTACGGCTGGTTCAAAGATTGATTGATACTGAAGAATGGACATATACCCAAAAATACCGTGTCAAATCAATTCTAAACGTCTTCTTTGACTATGCTATCGACCAAGGTTTTATCGAAAATAATCCTGCTAGGAAAGCGAAATTGCCTAGAAAGAAACAAAGCTTAGAGCAGATGAAAAACGCAAAAGATAAATATCTAGAACCAAAAGAATACAAGGCTATTTTAAAAGAACTCTATCGAAAAGATATTACATTACGATACGCCTTGGCATGTGAGTTTATGATCCTGAACGGTTGTCGTGTCGGTGAGTTGGCTGGTCTTACGATAGACAAATATCACAAAGATAGTAAGACATTAGATATCCATACTACATTCAATCGATACATTCCAGACGATGATGGAACTAAGACTTTTGCCAGCTTCAGGACGACACACCTCACAAAAAGAGAGATTGAAATACTTGATAAAATGATTGAATTAAATCGTCTAAGCGAAACAACCGATAAGAATTGGCATAAAAGTGACCGCATCTTTGTTACAAATACAGGTAAGCCTGTTCATAGTTCTATCCTAAGCAAGTCCCTCCAGCGAGCAAATGAACGCCTAAAGAAACCAATTCCTAAACATCTATCACCTCACATCTTCAGACATACTACTATCAGCATTTTAGCTGAAAATAAAATCCCTCTAAAAACAATCATGGACAGGGTTGGCCATTCTGATTCTGAGGTCACCACTTCCATCTATACCCACGTTACAAAGAACATGAAAGATGAAGCAATCAATATACTGGACAAAGTGATGAAAAAGATTTTTTAAAAAGTTTTGCCCCTTTTTTGCCCCCTAAATACAAAAATAGCCCTTCGGATAAAATCCGAGGGGCTAGAAACGTTGTTAAATCAACGATTATTTTTTCAAGTTGTAGAATGATTTCAATCCACGGTATTCAGCTACTTCACCAAGTTGATCTTCGATGCGAAGCAATTGGTTGTATTTAGCGATACGGTCTGTACGTGAAAGTGAACCAGTCTTGATTTGTCCTGCGTTAGTTGCAACTGCGATATCAGCAATTGTTGAATCTTCAGTTTCACCTGAACGGTGTGATACAACTGCAGTGTAACCAGCTTCTTTAGCCATTTCGATAGCTTCAAAAGTTTCAGTAAGAGTACCGATTTGGTTAACTTTGATAAGGATTGAGTTAGCAGCACCTTCTTGGATACCACGTGCAAGGTAGTCAGTGTTTGTTACGAAGAAGTCGTCACCAACAAGTTGTACTTTCTTACCAAGACGTTCAGTAAGAGCTTTCCAACCATCCCAGTCGTTTTCATCCATACCATCTTCGATAGTGATGATTGGGTATTTGTTAACCAATTCTTCAAGGTAGTCGATTTGTTCTGCAGATGTACGAACAGCAGCACCTTCACCTTCAAATTTAGTGTAGTCGTAAACTTTACGTTCTTTATCGTAGAATTCTGATGAAGCACAGTCAAATCCGATAAATACGTCTTTACCTGGAACATATCCAGCAGCTTCGATAGCAGCAAGGATAGTTTCAACACCGTCTTCAGTTCCTTCGAAACGAGGAGCGAATCCACCTTCGTCACCTACGGCAGTTTCCAAACCACGTGATTTAAGGATTTTCTTAAGAGCGTGGAAGATTTCAGCACCGTAACGAAGAGCTTCTTTGAATGTTGGCGCACCAACTGGCAAGATCATGAACTCTTGGAAAGCGATTGGAGCATCAGAGTGAGAACCACCGTTGATAATGTTCATCATTGGAGTTGGAAGAACTTTAGTGTTGAATCCACCAAGGTAGCTGTAAAGTGGGATTTCAAGGTAGTCAGCAGCAGCACGAGCTACAGCGATAGACACACCAAGGATTGCGTTTGCACCCAATTTACCTTTGTTAGGAGTACCGTCAAGAGCGATCATAGCACGGTCGATAGCTTGTTGATCACGTACATCGTAGCCAATGATAGCTTCAGCAATGATGTTGTTTACGTTGTCAACAGCTTTTTGTGTACCAAGACCACCGTAACGAGATTTGTCACCGTCGCGAAGTTCAACTGCTTCGTGTTCACCAGTAGAAGCTCCTGATGGAACCATACCACGTCCGAAAGCACCTGATTCAGTGTAAACTTCTACTTCAAGTGTTGGGTTACCGCGTGAGTCTAGGACTTCGCGAGCGTAAACATCAGTAATAATTGACATTTTTTACTCTCCTTATGAGTTAAATTTTTTACACCTCTATAATACCTTAAAACCCCTCCTTTTTCAAGAAAAAACGTTATCTTTGTGCAAATTTTCCTTAACTTTATAAAGTAATCGCTTTCTTTTGTCTGTTTTATTCTAACTTTTATGATATACTGTTTTCATGACAGATTTATCAAAACAATTACTTGAAAAAGCTCATGGTGGGCCAAAATTAAATCCGGATGAGCAAAGACGCTATCTTGGCACTTTTGAGGAAAGAGTTCTTGGATATGCAGATATTGACACAGCAAATAGCCCTCAGTTAGAAAAAGGCTTTTTATCTATTTTAGAAAACCTTCAGGAAAAAGCAGAGCCACTATTTGTAAAGATTTCACCAACTATCGAATTTGACAAGCAAGTTTTCTACTTGAAAGAATCAAAAGAAACTAATAGTCAAGCTACCATTGTATCTGAAGAGCATACTTCTTCTCCTTTTGGCCTGATTATCCATAGTAATGCACCCGTTCAAGTAGAAGAAAAGGATCTTCGACTTGCTTTTGCAAAACTTTGGGAAGTTAAAAAGGAAGAACCAGCCAAAACATCCATCTGGAAGAAATGGTTTGGCTAGATCTTGCGCATATTTAATAAACGCCCTATATTGGCAGCCGTGTGCTCCAAATAGAGACTGGCATTTTTCAAACTATCTTCTAGAGGTTCACTTTTCTCCAAAATTGAAAAAACCGCTTGGATATTCTCAAATGGTAGGGAAGGTAAATCCTCAGCAATACTACCACAAATAGCAATAACAGGAACTCCGACAGGGGTTCTTTTTGCAACACCAATAGGCGCTTTACCTGCTAAGCTTTGACGATCTAGCCTTCCTTCTCCAATAATAACCAAATCAGCATCTGCAACTTTCTTATCAAAGTCAATCAAGTCTAGGCAGGTGTCAATTCCAGATACGATATTTGCCTGAGCAAAGGCACACAAACCGCCAGCAATACCTCCACCAGCTCCTGCTCCTTTAATTTCCAATGTTGCAGGTGAGACTTTTTCATAAAAATCTTGGATTGGCTGATCTACGACTGCAAACATAGTAGGTTGTAGGTCTTTTTGTTTGCCAAAAGTGTAAGTCGCACCTTGAGAACCACATAAGGGACTAACGACATCTGCTAAAATACGAATTTTAACATCTTCAGGAATTTCATAGCGATTTTCTATTGAAACAGAAGCTAAGTTTAGTAAGGACTGACCGCAAGCAGGCAAGACATTTCCATCCATATCATAAAATTGATAACCCAAACCAGCAGCGATTCCAATTCCTCCGTCATTACTGGCCGTACCACCTACTCCGATATAGATATCTTTAATCCCTTGAGCAATGAGATGACGAATCAACTCTCCAATACCACAAGTTTGGATTTGCAGTGGATTTCGTTTCTCTAGCGGAATTTTTCCAAGGCCAACCAAGTTGGCAACTTCAAATAGTGCCAGTTGACTTTTTTGAAAATAGTGCATGGCTTCTTTTTGTCCAAAAGGTCCTGTAACTTGGATCCATTTTTCTTCAAGGTCAATAGAATGTCGAATAGCATCTACAGTACCTTCTCCCCCATCACCAACAGGGCAGAGAAGACATTCTACATCTGCTATCGATTGTTGGAAGCCTCTTTTTATTGCTTCAGCCACCTCTTCAGAGGTCAAGCTTTCCTTAAACGAATCCGGTGCAATTATAATCTTCATATTTTCCCTCATTCTAAAAAGTTAATCAAAGGAAGAACTTCTAAAAAATCCCTCTTGTCAACATGATGTGGTATTTCTTTTTTGAGTACCTCTTTGGCACAAAAAGCAATTCCCAGTCCTGCTGACTTCAACATAAATAGGTCATTGGCCCCATCACCGATTGCAATCGTTCTTTCTTTAGAAAATTTTAGTTCCTTTCTCCATTTTTCCAGAGTCTCTTTTTTGACCTGGGGACTGATAATTTGTCCAACTAATTTTCCTGTTAGAAGACCATCTTTGACTTCAAGTTGATTAGCAGAGAAATAGGCAATACCAAGAGATTTTGCAAGCCTCTCAACTATTGGAGTAAATCCACCAGACACCAGACCAACTAAAATGCCTTTCTTTTGGAGAATTGAGATGAATTCTTGGGCATTTGGAGATAGATGAATAGAGTTGAAGACTTTATCAAAGACCGAAATAGAAAGGTCTTCCAACAAGGACACTCTTTTTCTTAAACTGCTTTCAAAGTCTATCTCTCCTCGCATTGCCTGACTTGTAATCTGCGAAATTTCCTCCTCACAACCTGCCTCTCTACCCAACAAATCAATCACTTCTTCTAGGATTAAGGTTCCATCAACATCCATGACACACAAGCCTTTTACTTGAGACATCAGTTCTCCTCTCTAAACAGCCCAAAAATCGTATGAAGTCATCATACGATTTTATCTATTAGTTAACTAAACTTTGGTACAAGTCTAGATATGACTTGCAGGCTGTATCCCATGAGAAATCACACTCCATAGCTTGTTTTTGTAAGTTTCTCCAAACGTCAGGATGGTTTCTATACAAGTCCAATGCTGTTTGGAAAGTCCAATTTAACCAATAAGGAGATAGATTGTCAAAGCTAAAACCAGTACCGCTTCCTTCGATTGGATTGAAAGAGCGAACGGTATCTCGCAAGCCACCAACTTCATGAACCAATGGCAAGGTTCCATAACGCATAGCCATCATTTGAGACAAGCCACACGGTTCAAAACGACTCGGCATGAGGAAGAGGTCACAAGCAGCGTAGATTTCTTGAGCTAGTTTGACATCAAAAGTGATATTTGCTGATAGCTTGTTTGGGTAAATCTGAGCAAACCACGAGAAAGCCCCTTCAAAGGCTGAATCTCCAGTTCCCAAAAGAACAATCTGAACATCTTCTTGCAAAATATGGTGCAGACTTTCCACCACCACATCAAAACCTTTTTGACGTGTCAAACGAGAAACAATTCCCACCAGTGGAACGTCAGCTCTAACTGGCAAGCCAACTCTCTCTTGTAATTTTGCCTTGTTCTGAGCTTTACCAGACAAATCTTCCTGATTAAAATGATAGTCTAAAAGGGCATCCGTCTGAGGATTATAAAGGTCAGCATCAATCCCATTCACGATACCAGATACCTTACCAGACTCCATTCGAAGAATCTGATCCAAGTTACATCCGAACTGACTGGTCATGATTTCATGAGCATAGCTAGGTGAAACGGTTGAAACACGATCCGCATAGAGAATACCTGCCTTCATCCAGTTTAAACAGTTGTTCCAGCGAAGGGTACCATCAGCATACCGTTCAAAGCCTACTCCAAACAAATCCCATAACATTCCTTCTGAAAATTGTCCTTGAAATTCCAAATTATGAATGGTTAAAACAGTTTTTATTCCTTGATAGGCTCGAATCCAACGGTATTTTTCCTTTAACAAGAAAGGAATCATAGCTGTATGGTAGTCATGAACATGGAGAAGATCAGGAATAAAGTCAATCTTTTCCATAGCCTCAATGGCAGCCAGTTGGAAGAAAGCAAAGCGTTCTCCGTCATCAAAATCACCGTAAACATGCCCACGGAAGAAATAATATTGGCTGTCAATAAAGTAGAAGGTTACACCGTTTAAGACGGTTTTCTTAATTCCACAGTACTGTTTGCGCCAACCAACACTCACCTCAAAATGAAGAACATCTTCAATCTGATTTCCAAATTTAGTCTCTACTATGTCATAGTAGGGTAAAATCACTGCAACTTCGTGCCCAGCTTTTACCAGTGATTTTGGAAGAGCGCCAATGACGTCTCCCAAACCACCTGTTTTTGAAAAGGGTGCACCCTCTGCTGCTACAAATAAAATTTTCATGAATGAATATCCTCTGTTACTTTGCTACCTTTCTTAACAACAACTGGATTTTCTGCAGTTCCACGGATCACAACTCCATCCGCAACTTCAACACCCTTGTCCAAGATAGCATATTCTACCTGAGCACCTTCTCCAATAACAACACGAGGGAAAAGTAAGCTATCTTTAACCAAGCTATCCTTGTGGACATGAATATTACGTGATAGAACAGAATTTGCCACTTGACCTTCAATGATACTACCAGATGCAAACTGAGATGTGCTTACCTTAGATGTGTTAGCGTAGTAAGTTGGTTCTTCGTTTTTGACCTTTGTATAAATCTTTTGATTTGGTGAGAAGAGAGAGTAGAATTTTTGTGATTCAAGCATATCTTTATTAGCTTGGTAATAAGACTCTACAGAATGAATATTTGCAAGGTAGCCTGTGTACTCGTAGGCAAAAGCCCCTTCTTTTGCAGCCAAATCCCGTAAAACATAACGCAACTTCTCTGGATGTTCTTTTTTAGCTTCTTCTTCCAAGCGTTCAATCAACCAAGGTGTATCAACGACAAAAATATCTGTAGACATATTGAACGTTTCAGCTGTTGACTTGCTATCAAAGAGTTTATGAGAAAGAACATGGTCTGTTTCATCCACTTCTAAGATTGCATTTACTTCTGAAATATCTTTCTTAGCTAGTTTTTTATAAACTACAGTGATAGGCCCTTTTGTTGTACTATGTAGGTGGAAAACTTGCTTCAAATCAATGTTAATCAAAACATCACAGTTGAGTGAAACTGTTTGGTTTGACCCAGAACGTTTCAAATAAGTGAGCAGCTGTTGGTAATATTCTTTTCCTACTGTGCTACTCTCAACGCGTGTATTGTAAATTCCTAGATAGTAATGGCTAAGAAGGGTTGACAAGCCCCACTCGCGTCCTGAACGAATGTGGTCAAAGACTGAGCTGATATTATCCTGCTGGAAAATACCAAAGACGCTACGAACACCTGCATTAGCAAGGCTTGAAAGCGGGAAGTCAATCAAACGATATTTCCCACCAAATGGCAAACTTGCTACTGGACGGTGGTCTGTCAATGTTGACATATCGTGAAAACCAACTGTGTTTCCTAAAATGGCAGAATATTTATCAATCTTCATCTGTTGCTACCCCCACTACTTCATCATATCCTACTACTTCTACTTCCTCTGTTCCATCAATTTCGACACCGTCAGAAATAATCGCACCTTCGCCAATAATAGCTCGTTTAATCTTAGCTCCCTTACCAATGATGGCTCCACTCATGATAACCGAATCAAGGACTTCCGCTCCTTCGCGAACTTGTGCACCTGTTGAAAGGATAGAGTGTTTAACAGTTCCATCAACGAAACAGCCATCCACAACCAAAGAATCTTCTACAGCAGCATGTTCACCAAGAAAGTTTGGTGGTGAAATCAAGTTTCTTGAGTAAATCTTCCATTGACGGTTACGACTATCCAAGGCATTTTCTGGAGAAATATACTCCATGTTCGCTTCCCAAAGTGACTCAATGGTACCAACATCTTTCCAGTAACCACTAAATTCGTAAGCATAAACACTTTCACCTGACTCAAGGTAATTCGGAATGACATTTTTACCAAAGTCTGACATGTCAACTTTGCTCTTTTCAGCAGCGACTAACATATTACGGAGACGTTGCCAATCAAAGATATAAATCCCCATAGAGGCTTTGGTAGATTTAGGTTGAGCTGGTTTTTCTTCAAATTCTACAATACGATTATTGGCATCTGTGTTCATGATACCAAAACGGCTTGCTTCTTTAAGAGGGACATCTAAAACTGCTACTGTCAAACTAGCATTATTATCCTTGTGAGACTGGAGCATATCATCATAGTCCATTTTGTAGATGTGGTCCCCAGACAAAATCAAGACATACTCAGGATTGACACTGTCGATATAGTCGATATTTTGGTAAATAGCATGACTAGTCCCTTCGAACCAACGATTTCCTTCACTTGCAGAATAAGGTTGAAGAATAGAGACACCAGAATTGATACCGTCTAGTCCCCAGCTTGAACCATTACCAATATGGTTATTGAGAGCAAGTGGCTGGTACTGTGTAATGACTCCAACATTGTGAATCCCTGAGTTGGCACAGTTTGATAGGGCAAAGTCAATGATACGGTAGCGCCCACCAAATTGCACAGCTGGTTTTGCGATGCTTTGAGTGAGTTTACCGAGACGAGTTCCTTGCCCACCAGCAAGAATCAAAGCTAACATTTCATTCTTCATTTTCTACTCCTTTTTGGTTTTTACTTGTGACAGTTTTAGTAGGTTTCAAGCGACGCTTGATTTTCCAGACACTAGCTCCCATAGCCGGTAGGGTAAAGGTCAAGGTCTGCTCATAATCTTTCCATAGTCCTTCTTGCGTTTGAACAGTTTGATTATGTTCTTTCCAAACGCCTCCCCACTCTTCCAACTCAGTATTCCATACTTCTTCGTAAATTCCTGCAACGGGTATTCCGATTGTAAAATCTTTCCGTTCAACAGGTGCCATGTTAAAGATACAGACTAACATTTCTCCCTTTTTACCCTTACGAATAAAGGAAAGAACACTCTGGTCTCGATTATCCGCATCAATGATTTCAATACCATCATAGCTGGTATCAATTTCCCATAGACAGCGATGGTCTTTGTAGAATTGATTAAGCTGAGAAGTGAAATACTTCATCTTAGCATTCATTGGATCTTCTAGATTAGACCATTCCAACTGTTCTTCAGATTTCCATTCTAGGAATTGCCCATATTCACTACCCATGAAGAGCAATTTTTTACCTGGGTGACAAATTTGGTAAGTGTAGAGATTGCGCAAGCCTGCGAATTGATTATAACGATCTCCCCACATCTTGTGCATCATACTCTTCTTGCCATGAACCACTTCATCGTGCGAGAATGGTAAGAGATAGTTCTCCTTGAAGACATACATAAAGCTGAAAGTCACTAGGTTAAAGTCGTATTTACGATAAATCGGATCTTCTTCATAGAATCGGAGGATATCATTCATCCACCCCATATTCCATTTGTAGTCGAAGCCAAGACCATCTGAATCCTTAGTGTCAGTAATCTGAGTAGCCGATGAACTTTCCTCAGCTATCATCATAACGTCTGGATGAGTTTGTTTAATGACATCATTCAAGCGTTGAAGGAAAGAATAACCTTCATAGTTTAGATTGCCACCATCCTTGTTAGGTGTCCATGGAGCATCATCGTAGTCAAGATAGAGCATGTTGCTAACCGCATCCACGCGAATACCGTCCAAATGGTAAAAGTCAATCCAAAACTTAATACTAGAAATCAAGAAAGACTGGACTTCATTCTTTCCAAGGTCAAAATTGAGTGCTCCCCAACCGTAGTTATGAGCCTTATTATGGTCTTGGTATTCAAAAGTCGGTGTTCCATCATAATAGGCCAAGGCATCATCATTGATAGTAAAGTGACCAGGTACCCAGTCTACAATAACGCCTATATTGTTTAAGTGACATTCCTCAACAAAATCTTGAAGCTCTTCAGGGCGACCATAGGCATGCTCTAGAGCAAAGTAACCCATAAGCTGATAGCCCCAACTCAAACCGAGAGGGTGGGACATCAAGGGCATAAACTCAATGTGAGTATAGTTCATCTCAACCAAGTAAGGAATGAGTTCATCTTTCAATTGAGTAAAACTATAGGAACTACCGTCTGGATTTCTCTTCCAAGAGCCAGCATGGACCTCGTAAATATTGACAGGACGCTCTTCAAAGCTCAAGCGTTTTCTACGAGCTAACCAGAGACCATCCTTCCATTTCTTTTCTGGAATATCTGTTAAAATAGCACCAGTCCCAGGCCGTGCCTCATACCGTACAGCCAAAGGGTCAATCTTCATCAGCTGATGACCATTTGCACGTGTAATATGGTACTTATAAATTTGGCCTTCTTGAGCAAGACTGGTAAAGACTTCCCAGACTCCAAATTCATTCCGTTCCATCGGAATTTGATTCTCTACCCAATTGGTGAAATCTCCTACCAAGTGAACCGCCTGAGAATTGGGTGCCCAAACTCGGAAAGTATAGCCAGACTCACCATCTTTTTCTTCCCTATGCGCTCCTAGATAATGCTGGAGGTGAAAATTCTCACCGGTCATAAAAGTTTCTAAAGCTTTTTTCTTATCCATACACCCTCCTATCTTTTGTAAGCGTTTTCTGTAGTTTTATTATACTATCTTTTTAGATAAGATTCAAGTAAATTACTATATTTGCTAAAAATTCTTTTGAAAGCCTTCAACAAATTCACTGATGTATTCACTTATAAATCAAGAAATTTTCAGAAACGCTTTGAAAACGAATTGTTTTTTAATAATACTATCATAAAGTTCGTTATTTTACTAATAAAAAAATAAACCAGGAAATGAATTTCCTGATTTTATTGTTTTAAACAGATAAAGTACTGTAAATGAATTTAAATTGTAAAATTCTACAAAACTTTAAAGACGCTGGCACTGACGCCGCCAACCATGTCTTTATCATCTAAATGGCTATTGGTCACCAACAGTTCTAGATTTCCAGCATTTTCAAACTGGAAGTCTTGCCCTTTAGCATTAAAGGCAACTAATAGATGTTCTTCCCCATGAACTTCATAGACAATCCAACCACTATGTTCATTTGCTGAATGAACAAAGACATGATGGTAAATTTCATCATAAGTAGGGTAAGAAAAGGCACTGGTTTCTGTCTTCAATCGAATCATCTGACGAATAAACTCAATACTGTCTTGACGCTCATTGATCAAGTCCCAGTTGACTTGATTCACACTGTCAGGAGCATTATAGCTATTCATAGCACGTTCTCTATCATCATGTGTTAACTCACCATTCTCACCAGTTGCAACCAGTTTGGTACGACCAAATTCTTGACCAATTTCCATAAAGGCCATCCCCTGCATGAGCAGATTCATGGCTGTGGCAGTTTCGACCTTGCGCATGATTTGCTCTGAAGTTTGGTCTGGATGTAGGGTTGCCAACAAATCGTGAAGATTGTAATTGTCATGGGCCTCTACATAGTTAAACACTTGATTTGGATGTGTATAGGTTCCTAATTCACGACTGCCTAGAATTGCTTTGGCTAGAATTGGCTCTGTCGCAGCACCGCTGACAAAACCTGACTTGATAGCACCATAAACTTCTCCACCTTTGACAGCATCACGCTGATTGTCATTAAAGAAACCAATATTTGGCATCTGGTAGGCATTGTCTTTCTTGGCCTTATCATAAGGAGCAAGACCTGTTCCCATATCCCAACCTTCTCCATAAAGGATAATGTTAGGGTCAATATCATCCAAGCTCTGACGAATCATCTGCATGGTCTTAACATCATGAATCCCCATCAAATCAAAACGGAAGCCGTCAATATTGTATTCCTGCACCCAGTATAGAAGAGAATCAATCATATACTTGCGGAACATTTCGTGTTCACTGGCTGTTTCATTTCCAACACCCGTTCCATTCTGGAAGGTACCGTCTGGATTCATACGATAATAGTAATCAGGGACAGTTGTTTGGAAAGGTGCATCAACAACTGAAAAGGTATGGTTATAGACCACATCCATAATGACACCAATACCAGCATCGTGATAGGCTTGAACCATGGTCTTCAAATCACGAATAACCTGAGCAGGATCATCTGGATTGGTTGAAAGGCTCGTTTCTGGTGCATTATAGTTTTGTGGATCATAACCCCAGTTGTAGGTTACATTCCCATCCGCATCATATTCTTTGTGACGGTCTGCAATTGGTTGCAATTGAACATAATTGTAGCCCAGTTTCTTGATGTAATCAAAAGCAGTTGACTGACCGTACTGGTTAACCGTTCCAGTCTGAGCAGCACCCAAGAAAGTTCCTCGAAGATGTTCATCCACACCTGAGGTCGGTGATTTGGTCAAATCACGAATATGCATTTCACAAATAACTGCCTTACATGGATTTGCCAAGCGCCAAGTAGCATCAGAACCATGCTTGACCTCGAAGTTTGCAACTTGCTTTTCTTCATGGCTCAGGATAGCTGAACGTTTGCCATCAGGACTGGTCGCGATTGTATAAGGATCGCGTGTCAAGGTTTGGTGATGGGGGAATTGGACTTGATATTGATAAGCCTTACCAGTCAAATCTTCCTCAACATCCAAACTCCAGACACCGATTGTATTGTCCTTATGATTATATGAATAGCTATTGCCTCTCTTCATATCAAAAGTTTTCCAAACTGGAGCATCATTTGATGCAGATTCATACACTACCACTTGTACTTCTGTCGCTGTTGGAGCCCAGAGAGCAAAATGAACTTGATTATCCTCTACACGACATCCCAATTCTCCTTGGTAACCCCAATGATGGTCAAAACTAGCACTATTAATGGCCTTATCAAAGGCAAAAGGATTTTGATTTTTATAGAAAGGACTTGCAATAGCAGGATTTTCAGAATAATAAATCCTATCATCTCCTTCCAAAATCCAGACTTCTGTTAAAAGAGGATAGTGATTAAAACGGATAGCATATTCTTTACTAGTTTGGCCTGTATGAACCACAAAATTCAAGCTTTCTAAGGGATGAGCGCTTGGGTGTTCAAAGCTAAATAAGGCTCCAAAATAATCTTCTTGGTAAGTTAGTAAATCAATTCGTTGATCCTGACTTTTCACAAAAGAGCAAGTGTCGTATTCTCCATTCTTACGATGGTAATGAATGCGAATAGGGTAATTAAACATTTTTTATTTTTCCTTTTTACTTCTAAATTTGTTTCTGTTTCACTAATAAATTCTTGACCGATTTTGTCCCGATTAACAAACTAGTTATACTGTCTAAACTCTGGTTTTAAACGATCATTACAGAGTTTCTAGCCAAGCTTCATCTCGAACCTCGATACCAAGTTCTTGTGCTTTTTGAAGTTTACTTCCAGCATCTGCTCCTGCAACGACGAGGTCGGTCTTTTTAGAAACACTGCCTGTTACTTTTGCACCCAGACTTTCGAGTTTACTTTTAGCTTCTGAGCGCTTGAGACGTTCCAATTTCCCAGTCAATACAACGGTCAAACCTGACAAGGCCGCATCCGCTACTACTGTCTGACCTTTATAATCCAGATTGACCCCAGCTTCTTTCAATTCTCTGAGGAGAATTTCAGAGCCTTCTGTCGCAAAATATGTCTGAAGACTCTTGGCAATCACACCACCCAGACTCTCAATACTAGCCACTTCCTCTGGATCTGCCTGAGCCAGATTTTCAATCGAGTGAAAATGTTGAAGTAAAAGCTGACTGGCCTTGCTTCCTACATGGCGAATTCCCAAACCAAATAAGAGCTTCTCGGCAGAATTTTCCTTAGATGCTTGAATGGCTTGATACAGTTTAGCAGCAGACTTTTCCTTAACACCCTCTAAAAGGAGGAAATCTTCTTCTTGTAATCGGTAAATATCCGCCACATCCTTAACCAGATTAGCAGAAAAGAGTTTCTCAACTACTGATGGACCAAGGCCTGTAATATTCATGGCATCTCGAGAGGCAAAGTGGATCAAACCTTCCATGATTTGAGCAGGGCAACGCGGATTAATACAACGGAGGGCCACTTCATCTTCAAAGTGCAACAAATCAGAGTCACAACTTGGACAGTTTGTAGGGATATCTAGTTTCTCTTCAGAAATCCGTTTGGACTCTACCACACGCAAGACGGCAGGGATAATATCTCCAGCCTTATAAACGATGACCGTGTCGTCTTTGCGGATATCTTTTTCAGCAATATAATCCACATTGTGTAGGGTAGCACGGCTAACAGTTGTTCCAGCTAATTGAACAGGGGTTAGATTTGCAGTTGGGGTTACAACACCCGTACGGCCAACTGTCCAATCAACGGATAAGAGTTGAGCTTCTTTTTCTTCAGCTGGGAACTTGTAAGCCACTGCCCACTTTGGAGCCTTAACGGTAAAACCAAGTTCTTCTTGGCTTGCTAGGTCATTGACCTTGATTACAACTCCATCAATATCATAAGGCAGTTTTTCCCGTTCCTCTCCTACTTCTTGGATAAAATTCCAGATTTCATCTATGTTTTCTGCCAAGATTCGCTTAGGATTGACCATAAAACCTAGTTGTTCAAGGTGCTTCAACACTTTTTCTTGACTATCTCGAGTTGAAGGACTGGCTTCTTGATATAAGAAAGTCGCAAGATTGCGCTTGGCAACTACTGCTGTATCCAGCTGACGCAGTGTTCCTGCCGCTGCATTACGAGGATTAGCAAATTCGGGCTCTCCATTTTCTTGACGAGCTTGGTTAACCTGGTCAAAAGAAGCGCGTGGCATATAACATTCCCCACGAACTGTGATATCTAGTTCTTCTGGCAAGGTCAAAGGAATGTCCTTAACACGCTTGAGGTTTTCCGTGATATTCTCCCCAACAGAACCATCTCCACGTGTTGCTCCAGCAAGCAAAATCCCCTTTTCATAAGTCAGCGAGATAGACAAGCCGTCGATTTTCAACTCACAAATATAGGTTGGATGGGCCACTTCCTTACGAACACGCGCATCAAATGCTTCAAGCTCCTCACGTGAAAAAGCATCCTGCAAACTATAAAGAGGATACTGATGACTGTATTTTTCAAAACCATCTAAAACCTTGCCACCAACACGATGGGTCGGACTGTCTGCTAATACTTGATCTGGATAGGCAGCCTCCAACTCAACCAACTCACGGTAAAGACGGTCATACTCACTATCTGAAACCGACGGATTATCGCTGGTATAGTACTCAGTCGCATAGCGATTGAGCAAAGCGACTAATTCATTCATTCTTTTATTCATAAGACCATTTTACCATAAAACAAGCCCTCCTCACAAACGAGAAGGGCGGAAAAAACACTTAGATTGGAATTATTTTTGAAGTCCAAGCAAACTTATGTCTCTTTTTCAAAATAAGTTCGAACATAAATAAACGATATACAAGACAAGATGATAACACCACTTCCAATTATCAGGAAAGAAGAGAGATGTACACTTGGCAGAACTGTCATAAATCCTTTTGCAATAGGCATAAATAGAATAGCTAAGGTAAAAATTGTACTTAGAACTCTCCCAAGAAATTCGCTCTCAACCTTGGTTTGTACTTGAGTAAAAAAGTGAATATTAAAAATCGTCATAAACAATTCACAAACTAAATTTCCAGAAAAGGAAAGAAAAGTTGGCAGTGGTAATCCCATCATAAAAACTCCGACACCTGTCAAAGCCAGTAAAATCAAAAGATTATAAACATTAGCTTTAATCTTACTAGCTAACAGCGCCCCAACAATAGAACCGATAGCCCCCATAGTTAAAATAGTGGCATAGGCACCTTGAACTCCATAAAGCTGATTTGAAAAGGGAAGGAGGTAATTAAAAGCTGCAAAGAAAAAATTGACACTTGAAGCCATGACTAACAAAAAGAAGATTTCCTTTTGCTTCACAATATAGTGAACTCCCTCCTTGATATCAGCACAAATAACTTTGAATGTAAGTTTCTTCTCACCCAAAGTCTTCTCTTCTTTCTTTGGAAGCAAGGCTACCAAGCCAAAAGCGAGAAAAAAACTAAGGGCATCTAATACCAAGGTAATGCGAAGACTTGCAAATTGTAAAACCAGAAAAGAAAGTACAGGAGAACTCACACTGACAACCTGCAAGACCAACTCCAAACGAGAATTGTAGAGGACCAGTTCATCCTTCTCTACCAATTCTGTGATAATGGCCTTATTTGCTGGTCTAGAAAAGGCAAAAGCAATAGCCTGAACAATGTTGGCAACAATCAAAGCGCCAATCATCCAGCTGTCATTCCTTATGAAAGAAATAGCCAGACAAAGAATCCCACAAACAAGGTCTGCCGTCATTAAAATCTTACGACGAGAAAAACGGTCTGAAATAACTCCGCCAAAGGGATTGACGAGAATAGATGTGACGAGCTCAGAAATCTGATACATTCCTAAAACTGTCTGTCCGATAGTCCCCATGGAAGCCAACCAGACACTATTTCCATAATCATAGAGCATATTTCCTATCTTGTTAACAGCTCCACGGCTAATCAACTGTACTGCATAGCGATTCATATAAAAACTCCTCTCAAATTTTGAAACTATTGTATCAAAACTGAAAGGAGCTTTTTTCTTTTTCCCTTATTTGGGAAAATTAATCTTTGACAAATTTTTCGTAGTGTTCCTGATAATAGTCTACTTGTTCTGGAAGACCTAGCACGTCAAAAATATGCATGGCCTCTTGCATCTGGCTACACCCTTCTTTACACTGTCCTTTTTGATATAAGGCAAAACCTTTTAGATAATGGAAAATATTACGCTCATACAGTTTGATCCCTTTACCAATAATCTTCTCTGTATAAGTCTCAAAATAGCTTGCATTTTCGAAAGAAAGATACTCTAAACAATGCTGGTAACAATTGAGGGCCAAAATCAACACTAATCTCTTATGACGCCCAATCTCTTGGTAAAATTCCTCCCTCTCCATAACTTCTCTACCAATCCGAGTGACATAGTCTACATCGTAGAAACTATAGAGGTTACCAAACAGAATCAACTCATACATGGTCCATTCTTCTGTTTTGAAGAGATAATCTGCCACCTTATCCAAATCATCCTGCTTCATCTCATAACTCGCATCTCTTTGGCAAATCAGACCTTGCAACAAAATCCAGTTCAGCTCAAAATAAAGAGGATTGGTCGAACTCTTAGCCTTTTCAAGTTGTTCTTCTTGAAGCTTTTGAAAACCTGCAATATCATTTGAATAGTAAAGCGGGATAATCTGTGCCATCATAGCAACATGTTCATGATTGTGAAAATTCCTAGCCTTGTCCATGAAATTTTCAATGGTCACATGAATATTATCCAAAATCTCAAAGAAACGAGAAACTGCTAGGTCAGACTCCCCAAGCTCAAAGCGAGATAACTGAGAAGTTGAACAGGACCCGCCTGCCGCCTCCTTTAAAGAATAATTTCCACTTGTCCGAAATTCACGAAATACTTTTCCTAGATTTTCCATCTTTACACCTGCTCTGATAATTCTTCCCATTCAAGCATAGCTTCTTCCTGACGATGGCTGATTTTGTCCAGCTCAGCCTGTAATTCCATCAGTTTGTCGGCATCGTTTGTCTCCAACATTTGTTCAGAAATGGCTTGACTTTGACTTTCTAGCTCTTCGATTTCAGCTTCTAGATTTTCGATTTGTCGCATGAGTTTGCGAACTTCTTTTTGACTTTCTTTCTGAGCTTGATAGTCATTAACTGGACTTGCTTCTTTTGCTTGATTACTAGTTGAATCTTCCTCAGTTTGAATCATTTCTACTTCTGCTTTCTTCTCAACATAGTAATCGTAATCTCCAAGGTAGAGAGTCGAGCCATTCTCAGACAATTCCAGTACATGAGTTGCCACACGATTGATAAAGTAACGGTCATGGCTGACAAAAAGTAAGGTCCCATCAAAGTTAATCAAAGCATTTTCCAATACTTCCTTGCTATCAATATCCAAGTGGTTGGTCGGCTCGTCCAGAATCAAAAAGTTGTTGTTTTCCATAGAGAGTTTAGCCAAAAGCAAACGAGCTTTCTCGCCACCTGACAGCATACCAACTGATTTTTTGACATCATCTCCTGAGAAAAGGAAGGCACCAAGGCGATTGCGGATTTCAACTTCTGGTATCAGTTTAAAATCATTCCAGAGTTCATCTAATACAGTATTACTTGGTGTCAGCTTGCTTTGGGTTTGGTCATAGTAACCAACCTCAACATTAGCGCCAAAGCTCTTCTCACCCTTGATAAAAGGAATCTGGTCCACAATAGACTTGATAAAGGTTGACTTGCCGATACCATTGGGACCGACGATAGCGACAGCATTCATCTTACGAAGGTCTAGGTTAATAGGCTCTGACAGGACTTCCCCATCATAGCCAATAGCTGCATTTTCAACAGTCAAAACAACATTGCCCGACGTTTTTTCAGACTGGAAGGTCATATTGGCTGATTTCTTGCCAGCTTCTGGCTTATCCAAACGCTCCATTTTTTCTAGTTGTTTACGACGAGATTGGGCACGTTTAGTCGTTGAAGCTCGGACTAGATTGCGGTTGACAAAATCTTCCAGAGCGGCAATTTCCTTTTGTTGCTTTTCATAGTTTTTTGCTTCAGTAGCTAGCTTTTGCTCCTTCAGCTCAACAAAACGAGAATAATTGCCCACATAGCGATCCAAGGAATGCTTGGTCAAATCTAGCGTAATCGTCGCAACCTTATCCAAGAAATAACGGTCGTGGCTGACAATAATAAGGGCACCGCTATAGTTTACCAAGTAATTCTCTAGCCAGGCAATCGTTTCAATATCCAAGTGGTTGGTTGGCTCGTCCAAGACCAAGAGATTGGGCTTTTCAAGGAGCATTTTGGCTAGAGCCAAGCGAGTGTTTTGACCACCAGAAAGCTCGGCAATTTTCATCTGCCACATAGATTCGTCAAACTTAAATCCATTTAAAATCGCTCGAATATCAGCTTCATAGGTAAAGCCACCTGCTTGGCGAAAATTCTCAGATAAGCGGTCGTAATCTGACATCAGTTTATCCAAATCTTCACCAGATTTTTCCCCCATCTCCAATTCCATCTGACGAAGTTGTTTCTCCGTCCGACGTAAGTCATCAAAGACATGAAGCATCTCATCGTAGATGGTATTTTCAGACTCAAAACGGCTATCTTGGGCTAGGTAAGACAGAGAAATATCTTTTTTCTTATTGATTTCTCCACTAGTTGGCTCCTCTTCTCCAACTAAAATCTTCAAAAGAGTAGACTTCCCTGCACCATTTTTCCCAACAAGGGCTATCCGATCGCGTTCATCAACCTGCAGGTTAATATTATCAAAAAGAACCTCTCCTGCAAAAGAACGTTCAATTTTATTAGCTTGTAAAATAATCATACAAGTAGTATAGCATGTTTCCCTAAGGCATTCAAGACTTGATAAATCGGCATATGACACCACTTTTCTGAAAATTATGCTACCGTTTTACTAAAACGTTAAAAAGTGCTATAATGTGAACGGTTAAAACAATTTACAAAAAGGAGAATTTCAATGTCTTACCAAGAAAATTACCAGAAATGGGTTGATTTTGCGGAGCTTCCTGACTATCTTCGTCAAGATTTGGAAAATATGGACGAAAAAACTAAGGAAGATGCCTTCTATACAAATCTTGAATTTGGTACTGCAGGTATGCGTGGCTTGATTGGTGCAGGTACAAACCGCATCAACATCTACGTTGTTCGCCAAGCTACTGAAGGATTGGCTCGTTTGATTGAGTCAAAAGGTGGAAATGAAAAAGAACGTGGTGTGGCAATTGCCTACGATAGCCGTCACTTCTCACCTGAGTTTGCCTTTGAGTCCGCGGCAGTTCTTGCTAAACACGGCATCAAATCTTACGTATTTGAAAGCCTCCGTCCAACTCCAGAACTATCATTTGCAGTTCGTCATCTCAACTGTTTCGCAGGTATCATGGTCACAGCCAGCCACAACCCTGCTCCATTTAACGGTTACAAGGTTTACGGTGAAGACGGTGGACAAATGCCTCCACACGACGCGGACGCTTTGACTACTTATATCCGTGCAATCGAAAATCCATTTGCAGTTGAAGTTGCTGATGTGGAAACTGAAAAAGCTTCTGGCTTGATTGAAGTTATCGGCGAAGCTGTCGATGTTGAATACCTCAAAGAAGTTAAGGACGTAAACATCAACCCAGCCTTGATTGAAGAATTTGGTAAAGACATGAAGATTGTCTACACACCACTTCATGGTACTGGTGAAATGTTGGCTCGTCGTGCCCTTGCCCAAGCAGGATTTGACTCTGTTCAAGTCGTTGAAGCGCAAGCAACTGCTGACCCAGATTTCTCAACTGTAAAATCTCCAAACCCAGAAAGCCAAGCAGCCTTTGCCCTTGCTGAAGAACTTGGTCGTCAAGTTGGTGCAGATGTTCTTGTGGCAACTGACCCAGACGCTGACCGTGTTGGTGTTGAAGTTCTTCAAAAAGATGGTAGCTACCTCAACCTTTCAGGTAACCAAATCGGTGCCATCATGGCTAAATACATCTTGGAAGCCCACAAAAACGCTGGAACTCTTCCTGAAAATGCAGCCCTCTGCAAATCTATCGTGTCAACTGACTTGGTAACGAAGATTGCTGAAAGCTACGGCGCAACCATGTTCAATGTTTTGACAGGTTTCAAATTTATCGCTGAAAAAATTCAAGAATTCGAAGAAAAACACAATCACACTTACATGATGGGATTTGAAGAAAGCTTCGGTTACTTGATTAAACCATTCGTACGTGATAAAGACGCTATCCAAGCTGTTCTTGTCGTTGCTGAACTTGCTGCCTACTACCGTTCACGTGGTTTGACCCTTGCTGACGGTATCGAAGAAATCTACAAAGAGTACGGCTACTACGCAGAAAAGACTATCTCTGTTACCCTTTCAGGTGTCGATGGTGCTGAACAAATCAAAGCGATTATGGCTAAGTTCCGCAACAATGCTCCAAAAGAATGGAACGCAACAGCTATCACTGTCGTAGAAGACTTCAAGGCTCAAACTGCTACTGCTGCTGACGGTACTGTTACAAACTTGACAACTCCTCCAAGTGATGTGTTGAAATACACACTTGCTGACGGTTCATGGATTGCCGTTCGTCCTTCAGGTACAGAACCAAAAATCAAGTTCTACATTGCGGTTGTAGGTGAAACTAACGAAGAATCACAAGCTAAGATTGCTAATATCGAAGCAGAAATCAATGCTTTTGTAAAATAAGGCCCTAAAAAAGATGAGACCAACCAATCTCATCTTTTTTTCGTATCAAATCTAAGCAATTTTAGAAACTTTATGGCATACTAGACATATCAATGAAAGCGAGGTAATCTCATGGAACAATTTTTAGATAATATCAAAGACCTTGAAGTCACTACAGTTGCACGTGCGCAAGAAGCTCTTGATAAAAAAGAAACTGCAACCTTCTTTATTGGTCGCAAAACTTGCCCTTACTGCCGTAAATTTGCAGGTACTTTAGCAGGTGTCGTAGCTGAAACCAAAGCTCACATCTACTTCATCAATAGTGAAGAAGCAAGCCAACTCAATGAGTTGCAAGCATTCCGCTCACGCTATGGTATCCCAACTGTACCAGGCTTTGTTCACGTTGCAGATGGACAAATCAATGTCCGTTGCGACTCTTCAATGTCAGCACAAGAAATCAAAGAATTTGCAGGATTGTAAAAGATATAAAAAGAAGGCATTCGCCTTCTTTTTTATATATCTGTCAATGGTGTTGCGGTATCTGGTGAGGTATCATAAACCTTAAAGTCTACTCCGACCCCCAGATCAGCTTGTGCTAGCTGATTAACCATAGTCATGTGAGCCAGCTCCTTGATATTGTTTTCCTTAGACAAATGTCCTAGGTAGATTTTCTTAGTGCGATTTCCCAAGGTACGAATCATGGCCTCAGCACCGTCCTCGTTAGAAAGGTGACCGAGGTCAGATAGGATTCGTTGTTTGAGTCGCCAAGCGTAAGAACCTGCTCGCAAAATCTCTACATCATGATTGGACTCGATAAGATAACCATCCGCATTTTCGACAATCCCTGCCATACGGTCACTAACGTAACCTGTATCAGTCAGTATGACAAAACTCTTATCATCCTTCATAAAGCGATAGAACTGCGGTGCGACCGCATCATGGCTTACACCAAAACTCTCGATGTCAATATCTCCAAAGGTTTTGGTTTTGCCCATCTCAAAGATATGCTTTTGCGAAGAATCCACCTTGCCAAGATACTTGCTATTTTCCATAGCCTGCCAGGTCTTTTCATTGGCATAAAGATCCATACCATACTTGCGAGCCAAAACACCCACTCCATGAATATGGTCAGAATGCTCATGCGTAATCAGGATGGCATCCAAATCTTCTGGCTTGCGATTAATTTCAGCAAGTAGGCTGGTGATTTTCTTACCAGATAAGCCTGCATCCACTAAAAGCTTCTTTTTTGGAGTTTCCAGATAAAAGGAATTTCCACTGGAACCCGACGCTAAAATACTGTATTTAAAGCCTGTTTCACTCATTCTAGTCTTCTACTTCGTCCTCCCATACTTCTTCCTTCACTGCATCCTTATCATAAGGGAGCACAATGGTAAAGGTCGACCCCTTACCGTATTCACTCTTGGCCCAAATAAATCCCTCATGTTGTTTGATAATCTCTTTAGCAATAGCTAGTCCTAAACCAGTTCCACCTTGGGCACGACTTCTAGCACGATCTACACGATAAAAACGGTCAAAGATACGTGGTAAATCTTGCTTTGGTATCCCCAATCCTTGGTCAGAGATGGATAAAATCATCTGATCATCAGTTGTCTTCATAGTCACTGTGATTTTTCCACCATCTGGAGAATATTTGATGGCATTATTGAGAATGTTATCAATCACCTGTGTCATCTTATCTGTATCTATCTCTATCCAGACTGAGGTAATTGGATAATCTCTCACCAGTTCATATTTCTTCTCTTCATCCTGCCCTCTTATCTGATCAAAACGGTTGAGGATAAAGGTAATAAAGGCAGTGAAATTGATCAGTTCCACATCAAGGTGACTGGTTGCATTATCAATCCGTGAAAGATGAAGAAGATCCGTCACCATCCGCATCATACGGTTGGTTTCATCTAGAGACACCTTGATAAAGTCTGGCGCGACAGGTTCTGACAAAGCTCCCTCATCCAAAGCTTCAAGATAAGATTTCACACTAGTTAGAGGAGTACGTAGCTCATGACTAACGTTGGAAAC
Organism: uncultured Streptococcus sp.; assembly: GCF_963521255.1. Classification (GTDB taxonomy): domain Bacteria; phylum Bacillota; class Bacilli; order Lactobacillales; family Streptococcaceae; genus Streptococcus. The sequence goes on from NZ_CAUQTU010000007.1 coordinate 61,964, forward strand.
AAAGAGTCTCCGTTCCCGTTCTTCCTTCTCCTGCTCCGTCGTATCGTGTAAAACTGCAACCAGACCAGAAATGAAGCCTGATTCTCGACGAACCAAGGCAAAGCGTACACGAAGACTCAGATATTCACCATTGGCATCCTGAGAATCAATCATGAGTTCAGGAATTTGGGTGATCAAATCACGAAGTTCATACTCATCTTCAATCTTAAGCAATTCTAGAATACTTTTATTGAGAACCTCTTCCTTCTCAACACCTAGCTGTTTCTTAGCCATGTCATTAATCATAGTAATCTTGCCACGACGATTGGTCGCAAGGACTCCGTCCGTCATGTAAGAGAGGATACTGTTCAATCGTTTACTCTCTTGTTCCAGATTTTCTTGAGTCAAGCGGATTACTTCTGATAAATCATTGAGATTATTGGTAATATTAGTGATTTCAGAGCTTCCCTGCATATCCAATACCTGAGAATAATCTCCTGCAATCAGGTCCTTTACTTTTTGATTGATTTGCTTCAGCCGAATATTATCCCGACGATTTTCTAATAAAAGCAAGGTCACGACTAAAATAAAGCCAAGTAGAATGAGGATAAAGATAAAATCACTGGTTAAAACTGTGTCTTTAATTAGTTTAATCATTATTTCTCATATAATAACCAACACCGCGACGTGTTAGGATGTACTCAGGACGACTTGGTATATCTTCAATCTTCTCACGCAAACGTCTGATAGTTACGTCAACTGTTCGAACGTCTCCGAAATAATCATAACCCCAGACAGTTTCAAGCAAGTGTTCACGTGTAATCACTTGACCAATATGAGAAGCCAAGTGGTACAAAAGCTCAAATTCACGGTGGGTTAAGTCTAGTTCTTCACCATATTTTTTAGCCACATAGGCATCTGGAACAATCTCCAAGTCCCCAATTTGCAAGGGTTGGGTTTTCTTTTCATCTGTTTCTTGATTATCTACAGAAGCCAAGTCCGTGCGACGAAGAAGAGCTTTAACACGTGCCTGCAACTCACGATTTGAGAAGGGTTTTGTCACATAGTCATCCGCTCCAAGCTCTAAACCGATAACCTTATCAAACTCACTGTCTTTAGCCGACAGCATGATAATAGGGACACTACTAGTCTTGCGAATAGTCTTAGCAACTTCTAAACCATCAATTTCTGGAAGCATCAAATCCAAAATAATAATATCTGGTTGCTCTGCTTCAAATTGTTCTAGCGCTTCACGACCACTAAAAGCAGTTACAACTTCGTAACCTTCCTTGGTCATATTAAACTTGATAATATCCGAGATTGGTTTTTCATCATCTACAATTAATATTTTTTTCATTTGTTCACCTTTTTCTCTACTATTATATCAAAAAAATAACAAGAAAACATAATAGCTAGTCTTTGCTACTGTCTAACTTGGCTTTTGCATAAGCCTGCCAGATTTTTTGTTGGGGTTTAGCAAGTGGAACATCCTTAAACTCTTCTGGTGAAAGCCAGCGAACTTCCCTATCTGAAAAGTCATGGAAGTCACTCACCTGACCGGCTACAATTTGAACATGCCACTTGCGATGACTAAAGACATGCTTAACCATTTCAAAATAAACATCAAGCCAATCAACATCCAGGTCATAGTCCTGCTGAAAACTCTCCTCTGGACTGGGACCAAAGTTAACATTTTCTTCTGCAACCTGATGAAAGAGGTCAAACTGCTCTTCTTGCGAAAAGTTATCAACTTCTATCAAGGGGAAATGCCAAAAACCTGCCAATAGCTTTTCGCTTTCATTTTTTTCAAGTAAAAATTGTCCCTGAGTATTTTTCACAACCAAGGCTTTAAGATAAATTGGGATAGGTTTTTTCTTAGGCGCCTTAATTGGATAACGGTCCATTGTACCATTCTGATATGCCTCACTAAAGTCCTTAACTGGGCTTTCTTCTGGTCTGGGATTTACAGGCGCCTCAATATCAGATCCTAAGTCCATCAAGGCTTGATTAAAGTCACCTGGTCGTTCTGGGTCAATCAAGATTTCCATCATTGCCTGAAAAATTTTACGATTACTTGGAATCCCAATATCGTGGTTGACTTCAAATAGACGTGCCAAAACACGCATGACATTACCATCTACAGCTGGCTCAGGCAAGTTAAAAGCAATACTGGAAATAGCTCCTGCTGTGTAAGGACCAATTCCTTTCAAACTGGAAATTCCTTCATAAGTATTTGGAAATTGACCACCAAAATCAGCCATAATCTGCTGGGCTGCAGCCTGCATATTGCGTACTCGAGAATAATAACCCAAACCTTCCCAAGCCTTCAACAAACGCTCTTCAGGGGCAGTTGCCAAACTTTCCACTGTTGGAAACCAGTCCAAGAATCGTTCGTAGTAAGGAATAACTGTATCCACCCTAGTCTGCTGGAGCATAATTTCAGAGACCCAGATATGATAAGGATTTTTACTTCTACGCCAGGGTAAATCTCTTTTGTTTTCATCATACCAAGTGAGAAGTTTCTCACGGAAAGAAATGATCTTCTCCTCCGGCCACATGACGATACCATATTCTTTCAAATCTAACATATCTCTAGTATAACACAGAAGATTCTAACTGTCCTTTTCCTAGTATTAAAAAGCCTCTTCCCAAAGGAAAGAGGACTAAATCTTATTGATGAACTGCTTGAGCTGCTGTGATAAGGGTCAACTTGTAGACATCATCTGCATTACATCCACGAGAAAGGTCGTTAACTGGCTTGTTCAAACCTTGCAAAACAGGACCAACAGCCGCAAAACCACCAAGACGTTCAGCCATCTTGTAGCCGATATTTCCTGCCTCGATACCTGGGAAGATGAAGACATTTGCTTGACCAGCTACCGTACTTCCAGGAGCTTTCAGAGCTGCAGTTTCTGGAACAAAGGCCGCATCAAATTGCAACTCACCATCGATTTCAAGATCAGGGCGCAAGTCGTGAGCAATTTTAGTTGCTTCAACAACCTTATCAACGCTTTCTCCAAATCCTGAACCTTTAGTAGAATAGCTTAGCATAGCAATTTTAGGCTCGATTCCAAACATCTTAGCTGTGATTGCTGAGTTGATGGCAATTTCAGCCAAGGCTTCTGCATCTGGATTGATGTTAATGGCACAGTCTCCAAATAGATAACGTTCGGATCCACGAACCATAAGAAAGGCTCCTGAAGTCCGAGATACATTTGGACGTGTTTTAATGATTTGCAGAGCTGGACGTACTGTTGAAGCTGTTGAGTGAATCGCACCTGATACCATTCCATCAACCAAACCCAAGTAAACTAACATAACACCAAAGTAGTTGACATCTTCAACTAAAACCTTGCGTGCATCTTCTTCAGACATTTTGCCCTTGCGACGCTCCACCAAAGCAGCAACCATTTCTTCAAATTTATCGTAGTGTTGAGGATCAATGACTTCATAACCATCTTCGATACCTTCGATTTCAAGATAAATTTTAATTTTTTCAGGATTTCCTAGCAAAACAGGAATCACTTCTGTTTCTTTTACCAGACGTTTAGTCGCTTGAAGAATACGAGGTTCTTCCCCTTCAGGGAGAACGATACGAGCATTTTTACCAACCAAGTTGGCTTTGAGACTTTCAAAAACTTCCATGAGTTTTCTCCTTTAAAATAATAATTATACTCTGAATCAGTTTTTATAGAGTATTAGTTGATAACTGGGTAATAAGGTTGCTAAAATCATCCGGCAAGGGACTTTCTAACTGCAAGTCTTGCTCTAAAAATGGATGATAAAAATTTAAGGAATGGCAATGCAGAGCCTGACGTTGAATTCCATCGTCCAGACTACCGCCATACAAATCATCTCCCAACAAAGGAAAACCAATATGAGAAAAATGGACTCTGATTTGGTGGGTTCGTCCAGTGTGCAGGCGAATATCGACCAAGTGAATATTCCCATAAGAAGCTACAATCTTGTAAGAAGTATGGGCATACTTTCCACCTTTAGCCACCCGTCTGGTGATAATAGAGTCTTCATCACGCGCAATCGGAGCAATAATTTCCCCCTCTGGCTCCAAGTATCCATCACCTTTAACCAAAGCAAAATAGCGTTTTTCAATAGACTTTTTCTGCAACTGCTTGTCTAATCGTGCATGGGCATAGCCGTGCTTGGCAAAGAGCATCAAGCCAGAAGTATCTCTATCAAGCCTGGTCACAATGTGAACCTGCTGATTTTCATAGTTTTGCTTGACATAGTAACCCTTGATAAAATTGGCAATGGTATTGGAGTGGTTGACACTAGGAATAGAAGCCACTCCATAGGGTTTGTTCAAGACTAGAAAATGGTCATCCTCATAGAGAATATCCAGTGGACGCTCGATAGCTTCTAGAGTTTCAAAGCCTTCCTCAGCAGGAATATCAATAATAACTTTGTCTCCAATATCCAATAGATACGTCGCATTTTGAGGTTGGTCATTGACCAGAATAGCTCCGCCTCGAAACTTAATCTTAGCCAGTAGCCCCTTAGAAACCTCGTGCTTTTTTAAGAAGGTTTTAACTTTGACATGCTCATCTGCGATAAATTCAAACCTCATTCATCCACCTCGCCGATAAATGCATCCTTAACACGATTCCAGAAACTGGTATGGCTCGGCGACGCGACGAAGTGAATCTTATGATGGTCGATTTGATACTCGATACGCTCAATATTACGGAAAGAATAAACGCTATTGTCAACCGAAATAGTATGGTAATCGTTTCTCGTTGGGATGAGTTCAATCTTATCCTTCTTAGGCACAATAATAGATGAACCCAGCGTACGATAAACACGATTGTTAAGGCTGGCAATTTCTGTCAACTGCAGAGCTTCAATGGTAGGGTGTAAAACAGCTCCACCAAGAGATTTGTTATAAGCTGTACTACCAGTCGGTGTCGAAACTGTTAGCCCGTCTCCACGAAAACGTTCAAAGGGGACACCATTGATTACAATATCTGCTACCATGGTTCGATCCGACCTTCGGATACTAGCTTCATTTAGTGCTCTAAAAATCTTCACTTCACCATTTCCAAGAAAGACCTTCACATTCAGAACAGGGTAAGAGACTCTTGCTCCTGTATCTAGCTGCAAATTAGTCACTAGCTTGTCCAACTCAAAATCACGGTAGTCCGTATAGAAGCCCAAATGTCCAGTGTGAACACCAACGAAGCGGACCTTGTCAAGCTGATTTTCGTACTTATGAAAGGCCGACAAAAGCATGCCATCCCCACCAATGGAAATAACGATATCTGGATTGGTATCATTGAGTATAAATTGATTTCTCTTCAAACGATCTCGCAATTCATACAAAACCCTTTGACTCTGTGGTTTTCTATTTGCTATCAGGTCAATTCGTTTACCTGTATTCTTCATCTGTATCGTCACTGTTTCCTACACCGTCATTTAATTTTCTACTCAAAGGATCAAAAAGAGCCTGGGCTTCCTGGATATCATCTCGAATTTTACCCATTTCTTCATCCAACTGATGGGCAATTTTGGCAGTAATTTCCAGTCGCTTCTTAATTTCCTCTGGGAAATCCCCTTGGTACTTGTAGTTGAGAGAATGTTCTATCGTTGCCCAGAAATTCATGGCCAAAGTACGAATTTGAATTTCTGCTAAAATGGTCTTGGCTCCATTGATGGTGTCAACCATGTATTCTACTACCACATGATAGGAACGGTAGCCTGAAGCCTTTCGATGAGTAATGTAATCTCGCTCCTGTATGATCCGCATATCCTGACGTTTGCGCAAAATCTCCACAACTTCTTGGACATCATCTACAAACTGGACCATCACACGCAAACCAGCAATATCCTGTAAATCGTGTTCCAAGGTCGCATAAGTAATACCACGTCGAGCCATTTTTTCCTTGATACTTTCAATTGGCTTGACTCGACCAGTCACAAACTCAATCGGAGAATGCTTATTTTGCTTGCGATATTGCTTACGAATACCACGTAGTTTAATCTTTAACTCACCAACAGCTTGAATGTAAGGATCTAGAAATTCTTCCCATTCTAAGGTCATATATTCTCCCTTGTTCTCATATTATCCTTCAAAAATATCTTTGATTTTTTCTCTAGATTCATATACAATAAATACAATGCTATTATATCATATAATCCGCTTTCATAGATAAAGAAAAGGTAAGAAAAATGAAACATTTAGAAATTGAATTGAAAACACTATTGAAAAAAGATGAATACAATCGTCTAAAAGACCAGTTCACAGGTGTCACTCCTGTCCTTCAAAAAAATTACTACATCGACACTCTTGATTTTGAACTACGAGAAAAGAAAGTTGCTATGCGCATTCGAATCTTTGAAGATTGGGCAGAATTGACACTCAAAGTCCCACAAAGTATTGGAAACATGGAATACAACCAAAAATTACAACTAAAAGATGCTGAAGATTATCTGAGCAAGGAAGAGCTTCCTCAAGGGCTGGTGCTCGAAGAATTGGCTAAACATGGTATCCAAAGTAAAAAATGGCAAGTACTTGGTTGTCTAACAACGCTTCGCTATGAAATGAAAACAGCTATTGGCCTCATGGCACTAGATGAGAGTCAGTATTTTGATATTATAGATTACGAATTGGAACTTGAAGTGGAAAATCACGAGCAAGGCAAACAGGATTTCCAGCAATTTTTAGAGGAAAATCAGATTGCTTATCAAAAAGCTCCCTCAAAATTGGTCCGATTTGTCAAAAGCATGAAAAATAGCTGAAATAATCTCTATTTTTTGGTAAAATATAAAAGATAAAAATACAAAAATCCCAGTTCATATAGGTAAGACAGATATAACTAGGATTTATAAAGTTTACAGAGGACGGTCTATAATGTCAGATAGAAAAAATATGAAACTTTTCGCACTCAACTCTAACCAAGAGATTGCTCAAAAAATTTCGAATGCTGTTGGTATTCCACTTGGAAAACTATCATCACGTCAATTTTCTGATGGAGAGATCCAAGTTAATATCGAAGAGAGTGTCCGTGGTTACGATGTTTACATCATCCAATCTACAAGTTTCCCTGTTAACAACCACCTAATGGAATTGTTAATCATGGTTGATGCTTGTGTGCGTGCAAGTGCCCACAGTATCAACGTTGTCCTTCCGTATTTTGGCTATGCACGCCAAGATAGAATTGCATCATCTAGAGAACCACTAACAGCTAAACTAGTTGCTAACATGCTGGTTAAAGCTGGTGTAGATCGTGTCCTTACCCTCGACCTACATGCAGTTCAAGTACAAGGTTTCTTTGATATTCCTGTAGATAACCTTTACACTGTTCCTCTCTTTGCTAAACACTACTGTGATAAAGGATTAAGAGGTTCAGATGTTGTTGTCGTTAGCCCTAAAAATTCAGGGGTAAAACGTGCTCGTAGCCTGGCTGAATATCTTGATGCTCCTATCGCCATTATCGACTACCCTCAAGACGATGCAACTCGCAACGAAGGCTATATTATCGGTGATGTTGAAGGTAAAAAAGCCATCTTGATTGATGACATTTTAAATACAGGACGTACCTTCTCTGAAGCAGCCAAAATCGTTGAACATGAAGGGGCTACAGAAATTTATGCTGTTTCTAGCCACGGTCTCTTTGTAGAAGGTGCTGCTGAACTTCTTAACAATACTAAGATTAAAGAAATTCTTGTGACTGATTCAGTAGCAACAAAAGAAAAAACTCCTAAAAACGTATGCTACATCACTGCTAGTGAATTAATTGGTGATGCCATCGTCCGTATCCACGAAAGAAAACCAGTCAGCCCACTCTTTGCCTACAACAAAAAGAAATAAGGTGATTCTTTGATTTATTTGGACAATGCTGCAACGACTCCCATGTCAGCAGTTGCTATTTCAGCTATGACCGAGGTTATGCAAGAAACCTATGGAAATCCTTCTAGTATTCATGGTCATGGTCGTCAAGCTGGTAAACTCTTGCGAGAAGCCCGTCAGGAACTAGCTCAGTTACTGGGAACAAAACCTCAACATATCTTTTTCACTTCTGGTGGAACAGAAGGCAACAATACTGCTATCATTGGCTACTGCCTTCGTCACCAAGAGCAAGGAAAACATATCATCACAACTGCTATTGAGCACCATGCTGTCCTTGAAACCATTGATTACTTGGTTCAACACTTTGGTTTTGAAGTAACCATTATCCAGCCAGAAAATCAAGAAATCACAGCCCAACAAATTCAAAAGGCTTTACGTGACGATACGATTTTGGTTTCTACCATGTTTGCCAATAATGAAACTGGAAACCTACTGCCTATTGCTGAAATTGGCCAAATACTCAAGCAACACCCTGCTGCCTATCATGTCGATGCAGTTCAGGCTATTGGTAAAATACCAATTCAACCCGAAGAATTGGGCATTGATTTTCTCACTGCTTCGGCCCATAAATTTCATGGTCCTAAGGGAATCGGCTTTCTCTACGCATCTAGCATGGATTTTGATTCCTATCTACATGGCGGAGACCAAGAACAGAAAAAACGTGCAGGGACTGAAAATCTAGCTGCCATCGTAGGCATGCTTGCAGCCCTAAAAGAAGACCTAGAAAAGCAAGAAGACAATTTTCAACATGTACAAAATCTAGAAACTGCCTTTCTGGCAGAGCTAGAGGGAGTTCAGTATTACCTGAATAGAGGCGAACACCATCTCCCTTATGTTGTCAATATTGGATTTCCTGGTCAGAAAAATGACCTCTTGCTCCTTCGTCTAGATTTAGCTGGAATTTCTATCTCTACTGGCTCAGCATGTACGGCAGGTATTGTCCAATCCAGCCATGTTCTTGAAGCTATGTACGGAGCAAATTCAGAACGCTTGAAGGAATCTGTTCGTATCAGTCTCTCTTCAGAAAATACTGTTGAAGAACTACAAACCCTCGCAAAAACCTTAAAAGAAATTATCGGAGGTTAGCCATATGGCATTTGAAAAAACCATTCAGTTAAAAAATTGTCGTTACGACTACACTCTTAGTCCTTCTGTTAAGAAATTCACCCTCAAAGACAACACTTTTTTTGAGACAAAGGTTGGTAACTATGAACTGACTCGCCTTTTGGAAAAAGTGCCAAACAGCGGTGAGGGATTCCAACTCAAAATCATCATTAACAAGGAACTTACAGGTGCTAAAATCAATATCACTGACAAGTTTGGGCTACGTCTAGTTGATATTTTTAAATCAGAAGACCACCACATTCATCAGGAAAAATTCTATTTCCTCATGGATAGTTTAGTAGAGCGTGGTGTCTTTACAAAATCAGAAAGATAAATCCAAGATGTTTGAACTGACCTATAAGGACATCTATCATGTAGAGCGTACACTCAAGTATGAGGATTATGAAGCTCTCATGCTGGCTTTGTCAGGATGTGTGACCCTACCAGATACACTTTATGTGACTTCTTTGACGTTTGAGGGGCAGGAAGTTTACCAAGGATTGGTTGGAGACCTCTACCGTTTTCTATCAGATACAGAATTTTTACATCAAAACTAAGATTTTTCTTAGTTTTTTCTTATTTTTGTTGATTTTTTCACAATGTTTCTATAAAATAGAAGAATAGAAAGGTTGTGATTTTGTGAAAGATAAACAGTCTGCTATTCCAAAAGCTACAGCGAAAAGACTCTCTCTCTACTATCGAATTTTTAAGAGATTTCACTCAGAAAAGATTGAACGTGCCAACTCTAAACAAATTGCAGAGGCTATCGGTATTGATTCAGCGACCGTACGTCGTGATTTTTCCTATTTTGGTGAACTTGGTCGGCGTGGTTTTGGCTATGATGTCAAAAAACTGATGACATTTTTTGCCGATTTGCTCAATGATAACTCTATTACCAATGTCATGCTAGTTGGTATTGGAAATATGGGCCATGCCCTTCTCCACTACCGCTTCCACGAGCGTAACAAGATGAAGATTATCATGGCCTTTGACCTAGATGACCATCCTGAAGTCGGTACCCAAACTCCTGACGGGATTCCCATTTACGGAATTTCTCAAATCAAGGATAAAATCAAGGATGCTGATGTCAAGACTGCTATCCTGACCGTTCCCAGCGTCAAGTCACAAGAGGTCGCTAATCTCTTGGTGGATGCTGGCGTGAAAGGAATTCTCAGTTTTTCGCCAGTCCATCTGCATTTACCAAAAGACGTGGTCGTTCAATATGTCGATTTGACAAGTGAACTCCAAACTCTCCTCTATTTCATGCGAAAAGAGGATTAGAAAGCGAACATCATTTTATGAAAAAACCAGTTATTGGGATTACAGGAAACGAAAAAACTCATCCAGATGATGACATCATGATGAGCTACGCAGCAAAAGGCTTTGTTGAAGGAGTTAAAGACGCTGGAGGGATTCCCATCATCCTACCGATTGGTGATCAAGAAATGGCTATCCACTATATTAGTTTGATTGACAAGCTCATCTTGACAGGTGGGCAAAATGTCGATCCAAAATTCTATGGTGAACCGAAAACCATTGATAGCGATGACTACCACCTTCAAAGAGATATCTTCGAACTGGCTCTTATCAAGGAAGCTATTAACCAGAAAAAGCCTATTTTCTCCGTCTGTCGTGGGACTCAACTCTTTAACGTTGCCATGGGTGGAACTCTGTATCAAGATATAGAAGACCACTGGCAAGATTGTTCTGCTGAGTACACAACTCAACGCTTGGTGACAGAACCTGATACAGTTCTTCGAGAAATCTATGGAGAAATTTCCCATATCAACTCCTTCCACCACCAGAGCATCAAGGATTTAGCACCTAACTTAAAGATTGCGGCTCATGATCCTAAAGATGGTATCATTGAAGCTGTCATGAGTACGGATGATGTTGCCTTTCTCGGTGTCCAATGGCACCCAGAATTTCTATTTGAAAATCGTCCCAAAGATAAAAACCTCTTTGACTATGTCGTAAATGAACTTTAAATTAAATCTGTCTTTTCACGGTAACTAAAGTAACTAGAATGTGAGACAATCAAATGGTCCAAGAGGACAATCCCCATCAGGTCACAGGCTTCTTTGACAAGTTTAGTGACATGATCATCATTTCGGCTAGGCGATACTGCTCCTGAAGGATGATTGTGAACCAAGATGAGAGAGGTCGCCATATGCTTGATGGCATAGTGAAGAATCTCTCGCGGTTCAGCGATACTACGAGTTGCAGAACCGATAAAAATGGTCTGTTGATGGATGATTTGATTTTGAGTATTGAGATAGAGCGCCACCAGGTGCTCTTGTTTTTTATGACCCAACTCCTGCTGCATCTTCTTGGCCAACTTTTGACTGCTGAGAATACTTTCCATTTCAAGGGTCTCATGTTTATGAATACGATGGCCCAGTTCAATCATAGCTTGCAACTCTATAGCCTTAACACGACCGATACCAGACAGACTCTGCAATTCCTGCAGGGTCATTTTTTTCAAATCCGTTAGGCTTGAAAGGTTGTTCAAAACTTTCTGGGCAATTTCAAAAACACTAGCTTGACGTGTTCCTGTCCTAAGTAAAATAGCTAACAACTCTTGATTACTGAGAGGTTCTACTCCCTCCTTGGCCAGTCTTTCTCTTGGCAATAGTGAATCTTCTTGGAATGAAATACTATACATAAAAATCCTCCTCACTTTATTATTCGTGAGAAGGATGGAAAATTAGATTTTTTTCTCAATTGGAGCCACACTGGCTAAAAGTTTTTTCAAACCTACTTCTGGGAAATTGATTTTTAATTCCTGAGTAGCTCCGTTACCTGAAACTTCCAGAACAGTTCCCTCTCCCCATTTCTTGTGGAGGGCAATATCACCAATAGACCAATTTGTCTCGCTAGAGGCTGATTTTGTGCCAGCTGTAAATTGACCAAATGGAAGACCGCTTGACTGAATAGTTTTTGGTGCCACACCGCGTTTACGGTCTTGGAGGGCCTGCGCCAAACTCATACCTTGACCAAAGGCAAGACCACCACTGCTATAAGATGCCTTAAAGCTTGTATTTGCTGGACGGGCCAGACCTTGATACTCAAGTAAGTCTGAACTGATTTCGTTAATAAATCGGGTCGGACGGTTGTAGTTGGTACGACCAAAAAGCAGGCGCGAGTTGGCATTTGTCAGATAGAGAATTTTCTCTGCACGCGTAATTCCTACATAGGCCAGACGGCGTTCTTCTTCTAATTCATCTGGATCTTCAGCTGCACGACTAAGCGGGAAGACATTTTCTTCCATCCCAATCAAAAAGACAACTGGAAACTCGAGACCTTTGGCAGCGTGTAGGGTCATAAGGGTCACTTCTGATGTCTCCTGACTACCTGAATCTGTGTCCGCAATCAAGGCTAAATCATTTAAGAAACGACTCAGTTTGTCCAGACCAGTTTCTTCTTCTGGCCCATCAGAGGTGTCATCAAAGTTTTTCGTCACAGAAAGGAACTCTTCGATATTTTCAACCCGAGCCTTGCTTTCTAGAGTTGCTTGGGCATTAAGAATATCGACATAACCTGTTTTTTCTAGTACGGACTCAAGTAACTCTGTGATGGTTAATTGATCCAACTGCTCTCGTAAATCTAGAATCATATTGGCAAAATCCCAGATAGACTGGGCTGCTTTACCCTTGATACCAGACAACATGATGTTTGCAGAAGCATCTAGCATGGACATGTCTTGCATATTGGCAAAATCACGGATTTTCTCAACTGTACCTGGCCCAATTCCACGTTTAGGCTCGTTGATAATACGCTCAAAACTAATATTGTCACTCAAATTGGCAATAAGATTGAGGTAAGCTATAATATCTCGGATTTCCTTACGGCTGTAGAACTTGGTTCCGCCAACCATGGTATAAGGAATATTTGACTTGAGCAAGGCTTCCTCAATAGTACGGGACTGCGCATTAGTACGATAAAGAACTGCAAAATCCTTGTGAAGGAAGTTTTGACTCCGACCAAGTTCATCGATAGTTCTGGCTACAAATACAGCCTCATCTAGCTCATCATTGGCACGATAGTAAACGATTTGTTCCCCATCAGCGTTTTGAGTCCAGAGATTCTTAGGACGGCGATTTTTATTGTTTTTGATAACCTCATTAGCCGCTTGGAGAATGGTTTTAGTGGAGCGATAATTCTCCTCCAACAAAACAACCTTGGCTTGGGGATAATCCTTTTCGAAGTCCAAAATATTCTGCATATCAGCACCTCGCCAACCGTAGATAGACTGGTCTGCATCCCCAACCACACAGATATTTTTAAAACGGGAAGCCAAGAGTTTTACCAATTGGTACTGAGCGTGGTTGGTATCTTGGTACTCATCAACATGGATGTACTGAAATTTCTGCTGGTAGTAGGTCAAGACATCAGGATTTTGATCAAAGAGACGCAGGGTCAGCATAATCAAATCATCGAAATCAACAGACTCAGACTGACGAAGCTCTTTCTGATAGGCTGAATAACACTGGGCCACGATTTGCGTATACATATCACCAGCTTGAGCAGCATAGGCCACATCATCAATCAAATCATTCTTAGCATTGGAAATGGTTCCTAAGATGCTTCGTTCATTCCATTTTTTAGGATCCAAGTTCAACTGTTTGAGAATGCGTTTCATGAGCGTTCGCTGTTCACCAGGATCGACAATTGTAAAATTACGGTTGTAGCCAATATGGTCCGCATCGCGACGCAGAATACGCACACACATGGAGTGGAAGGTCGCAATCAGACAGTCCTGAGTGGCTGGATTAAGCTTATAAGCACGCTCTTTCATCTCACGCGCAGCCTTATTAGTAAAGGTAATGGCCAAGATATTCCAAGGATTGACCAGCTTTTCATCAATCAAATAAGCGATACGGTGGGTCAAAACTCGGGTCTTCCCAGAACCAGCCCCTGCCATGATCAACAAGGGACCTTCTGTCGTTTGCACCGCCTCAGCCTGACGGTCATTCATTCCATTTAATAATGCGTTCATCTTCTCTTCCTTACTCTTGAAGTCAATATTTCTATTATATCAGAATTCAGGTAAAATATCTTTACCTAGACTGGTTACGTGTAGAAAGCAACTTCTTATATCTAGATAAAAAATGAGCTTGGATATTATTTCCAAACTCATTTAAAGTCAATTGCATTATACTAGAACAAGCCTAGGACAGTTCCGTCACTTTCAACATCCATATTAAGAGCAGCAGGTCGTTTTGGAAGTCCTGGCATGGTCATGACATCACCAGTTAAGGCAACGATAAAGCCTGCACCTAATTTTGGTACCAATTCACGAATGGTAATTTCAAAGTTTTCAGGTGCTCCAAGTGCATTCGGATTGTCTGAGAAGCTATACTGGGTCTTAGCCATACAGATTGGTAATTTGTCCCAACCGTTTTGAACGATTTGAGCAATTTGTGTTTGGGCCTTCTTCTCAAAGTTCACTTTGCTACCACGGTAAATTTCAGTAACAATCTTTTCAATCTTTTCTTGGACAGAAAGGTCATTATCATACAAACGTTTGTAGTTAGCTGGGTTTTCAGCGATGGTCTTGACAACCGTTTCAGCAAGAGTTACTCCACCTTCTGCACCATCAGCCCAGACACTTGCCAACTCAACTGGTACATCGATTGAGGCACAAAGTTCTTTCAAAGCTGCAATTTCAGCTTCTGTATCAGATACAAATTCGTTGATAGCAACAACTGCTGGAATACCGAACTTACGAATATTTTCAACGTGGCGTTTCAAGTTGGCAAAACCTACTCTAACTGCTTCTACATTTTCTTCTGTCAAAGCGTCTTTAGCCACACCACCATTCATCTTAAGGGCACGAAGGGTTGCAACAATAACTACTGCATCTGGAGATGTTGGTAAGTTTGGTGTCTTAATATCAAGGAATTTCTCGGCACCAAGGTCTGCACCAAAACCAGCTTCTGTAACTGTGTAATCAGCCAAGTGAAGGGCTGTTGTAGTTGCCAAGACAGAGTTACATCCGTGAGCAATATTGGCAAATGGACCACCGTGTACAAAGGCAGGTGTTCCGTAAATTGTCTGAACCAGGTTCGGCTTAATCGCATCCTTCAAAATCAAAGCTAAGGCACCTTCAACCTGCAAATCACCTACAGAAACAGGTGTACGGTCATAGCGATAACCGATAACGATATTAGCCAAACGGCGTTTCAAGTCCTCGATGTCTGTTGCCAAGCAAAGAATGGCCATGATTTCAGAAGCGACGGTAATGTCAAAACCATCCTCACGTGGAATACCATTTAGAGGGCCACCAAGTCCAACCGTCACGTGACGAAGAGCGCGGTCGTTCAAGTCCACTACACGTTTCCAGAGAATACGGCGTTGGTCAATTCCCAGCTCATTCCCTTGGTGCAAGTGGTTGTCAATCAAGGCAGAAAGAGCGTTGTTAGCAGTTGTAATGGCATGCATGTCTCCAGTGAAGTGGAGATTAATATCTTCCATTGGCAGAACTTGGGCGTACCCACCACCAGCAGCACCACCCTTAATTCCCATTACTGGACCAAGAGATGGTTCGCGAATAGCAATCATGGTTTTCTTGCCAATCTTGTTCAAGGCATCCGCAAGACCAATGGTAATAGTTGATTTTCCTTCACCTGCAGGTGTTGGGTTGATGGCAGTAACCAAAATCAATTTCCCAACTGGATTGCTCTCAACTGCACGAATTTTATCAAAGCTAAGCTTAGCCTTGTACTTTCCATACAACTCCAAATCGTCGTAAGAAATTCCAAGCTTCTCTACAACATCAACAATGGGCTTCAACTCAATACTCTGTGCGATTTCAATATCTGTTTTCATTCAAAACTCCTCTAACCTCTTATATGATAATTCATTATAACACAAAACAAGATTTTTAACATCCTAAAACTCTCTAAACGTTCGTAAATATCCCTATTTTTAAGGTTTTTATAGTCCTTTCTTAAATTTTATATGGCTTTATAGTTTGAAACTATATTCTTTCCTTTTACCAAATTTTTATCGCTTTCATTTTACTTACCGTTTATTTTTGTGTACAATAGTGCTATGAAAATTTTAGTTACATCGGGCGGTACCAGTGAATCTATCGATAGCGTCCGCTCTATCACTAACCATTCTACAGGTCGCTTGGGCAAAATCATCACTGAAACCTTGCTTGCTGCAGGGCATGAAGTTTGTTTGATAACAACAAAACGAGCTTTGAAGCCAGAAGCCCATCCCAACCTAAATATTCGAGAAATTAACAATACCAAGGACCTTCTACTAGAAATGCAAGAACGTGTTCAGGATTATCAGGTCTTGATTCACTCAATGGCTGTTTCTGATTACACTCCTGTCTATATGACAGGGTTTGAGGAAGTTCAGGCTAGCTCCAATCTAGAAGAATTTTTAAACAAGCAGAATCATCAAGCTAAGATTTCTTCAACTGATGAGGTTCAGGTTTTGTTCCTAAAAAAGACTCCCAAAATCATCTCTCTAGTCAAGGAATGGAATCCTACTATTCATCTGATTGGCTTCAAACTGCTGGTTAATGTTAGCGAAGATTATCTAGTTGACATTGCCCGAAAAAGTCTTATCAAGAACCAAGCAGACTTGATTATCGCAAATGATCTGACTCAAATCTCAGCGAAGCAGCACAGAGCTATCTTTGTTGAAAAAAATCAGCTTCAAACAGTCCAGACTAAAGAAGAAATTGCAGAACTCCTCCTTGAAAAAATTCAAGCCTATCATTCATAGAAAGGAAAGCTATGGCAAACATTCTCTTAGCTGTAACAGGCTCAATCGCCTCTTACAAGTCGGCAGATTTAGTTAGTTCGCTTAAAAAACAAGGTCATCAAGTCACTGTCTTAATGACCCAGGCTGCTACAGAGTTTATTCAACCTTTGACACTGCAGGTACTCTCTCAGAATTCTGTCCACTTAGATGTCATGAAGGAACCCCATCCCGATCAAGTAAATCATATCGAACTTGGTAAAGAAACGGATTTATTTATCGTGGCCCCTGCAACAGCTAACACTATTGCAAAACTAGCCCACGGTTTTGCGGACAACATGGTAACTTGTACGGCTCTAGCATTGCCCAGTCATATTCCTAAACTAATAGCTCCTGCTATGAATACAAAAATGTATGACCATCCAGCAACTCAGACTAATCTGAAAACATTAGAAGCCTACGGCTATCAGCTGATTGCTCCTAAGGAATCCCTACTAGCTTGTGGAGACCACGGACGAGGAGCCTTAGCTGACCTCACAATTATTTTAGAAAGAATAAAGGAAACTCTCGATGAAAAAACGCTCTAATATTGCACCTATTGCTATCTTTTTTGCAACCATGCTCGTGATTCATTTTCTAAGCTCACTTATCTTTAACCTTTTTCCATTCCCAATCAAACCGACCATCGTTCATATTCCTGTCATTATTGCCAGCATTATTTACGGTCCACGCGTTGGGGTTACACTTGGATTTTTGATGGGGCTACTTAGCTTAACTGTTAATACGATTACAATTCTACCGACAAGCTACCTCTTCTCTCCATTCGTACCAAACGGGAACATCTACTCAGCTATCATAGCTATCGTCCCACGTATTTTGATTGGTTTAACTCCTTATCTAGTCTATAAACTAATGAAAAATAAAACTGGTCTGATTTTAGCTGGTGCCCTTGGTTCACTTACCAACACAGTCTTTGTACTTGGTGGAATTTTTTACCTTTTTGGAAATGTTTTTGATGGTAATATCCAAAAACTCCTAGCAACTGTTATCTCAACAAATTCGATTGCCGAATTAGTTATTTCCGCAGTTCTAACCTTAGCCATTGTTCCAAGACTACAGACTTTGAAAAAATAAAAACAATCTCCACTTTCAAACCTGAAGGTGGAGATTTTGCTCTATACAGTTTCTTTTTAGTGAACTCTTTACTAACTTTCAACTAAAAAATGACCTATAAACCCAAGTAAATCCTTGCTTTATTGTCTTGTTTATAGTACTATACTAGTGTATATACAGTAAAAAAGGAGATTCTTATGAACACACGGAAAAAGACACAATTTATGACAATGACTGCCCTCTTAACGGCTATTGCAATTTTGATTCCAATTGTTATGCCTTTCAAGATCGTCATTCCTCCTGCTTCTTACACTTTGGGGAGCCACATCGCTATTTTTATTGCTATGTTCTTATCACCCTTGATGGCAATTTTTGTCATCATAGCCTCTAGTTTTGGATTTTTGATGGCTGGCTATCCTATGGTTATCGTATTTCGAGCTTTTTCCCATATCTTTTTTGGGACTCTAGGAGCTCTTTACCTACAAAAATTCCCCGAAACCCTTGATAAACCAAAATCTTCCTGGATTTTTAACTTTGTTTTAGCGCTTATCCATGCCCTTGCTGAAGTATTAGCCTGTGTCCTTTTTTACGCCACTTCTGGTACCAATGTAGAAAATATGTTTTATGTTCTATTTATGCTAGTTGGATTTGGTACAATTATACATAGTATGGTAGACTATACATTAGCACTAGCTGTCTATAAAGTGCTTCGAAAACGCCGTTAAAAGGAAGAACTATGACAAAAGATCGCAAACAAGCTCTGCTCCAACTCTTGAAAGAAGCTCCTAAAGCCCTTAATGGCCAAAGTTTGGCTGAACATTTTCATGTCACACGTCAGGTCATTGTGCAGGACATTGCAATTTTGAGAGCCGATGGCGCTCCTATCCTATCCACTAATCGTGGCTACGTCTATAAGCAAATTGATACCAATCCTTATGTCCATAAACTTTTCAAGGTGAAACATGAAGTTGAAGAGATTGGTCAAGAACTCCTTGCTATCGTTGATAATGGTGGGCGTGTTAAAAATACCTTGATTGACCATCCCGTTTATGGAGAAATTGAAACCTTGCTTAAACTGTCTTGCCGCCGAGACGTTCAACATTTTCTAGAACAAGTCGAGCATTCTGATTTTAAACCTTTATCTGAATTGACAGATGGCATTCATTACCACCTAGTTGAAGCCGAAACACAACAAGACCTCCACTATATCGAGGAGGCCTTGGATCAGCTCGGTTATTTAGTAAAAGACTAGAAAATTTTCTTTTCCCAATCGTCGTCTGTACGGCGAGGGTAGAAAAATTCAGATTTGTCCGGAGCTTCCATCATCTCCATCAAAGGTAGCATATCATAGGCCAGATCCAAGTGTGGAATCTGGTCTTTTTGCACCCAAGAAACTTCTCCTTCATCTGAAGAGCGAAGGGTACCAGAGAACTTAGTTGCCTTGTAACAAACGACAATATAGCGCCCACCTGTATCTAGTGGCCAATTTTTAATGCCGACAAGTTGAGGATTTTGGATAGTCAACCCTGTTTCTTCATATATTTCACGAATGACAGACTCTGCGAAAGACTCGCCATTTTCTACATGGCCTCCTGGAAAGGCATAACCAGACCAGCGATTGGTTTCAGGAGCACGATACTGCATCACCACTCGCTGAGTTTCGAGGTCTTCAATCAGACAAATATTTGTTAAAATCGTTAATTGTGCTCGAGACATACATTTACTCACTTTCTAATTTATTAAATTTTTAGACTTGGTACCAGTACCATTAGCTTCTACTTTTTAAAATTATTTAGAATAAAATACCATTCGTTTTTCCTTTATAAGCTTTCCAAGTTCAAGTATCTTTTCTTGGCCATCAAAAGTAAAACCCATTTTTTGATAGAAAGCAATGGCGCGCTTATTATCTTTCAATACCCATAAGAAAATTTCAGAAAAATGATCAAGATCAGTCAAAGCTGCTTTCACTAACTTTTGTGCGATACCTTTTCCATAATAGTCTTTTAAAACATATAAAGCAATAATTTCACCAGCTTGAATAGTCTCATCACGAAAGTTGCCATAACTGATAAAACCAACTACCTTCACACCATCCATCGCAATCAATGTATTTTCTGGATACTTTTGACTAAAGAATCGACATCTTTCTAATGTCATCGTCTCCTGAAATTCTGCAGGCAAAAGGTCGTCATAAGCCTCTCTCCACGTTTGCCAGTGAACGAAGGATTTACCTTCTATCTCTTCAGGAGTTTCCATTGATTTGATAATAACCGTCATTGATTTTCTCCCAGTCTTCTCTCAAAATACCATATTTAATACTATCAAAATATTTACCTTGATAATAACGAACTTTTGGAATATGAGCTTCTTTTTTCATTTTTAATTTTTCAGCAAGTTTCATCATACCAAGATTTCCTGACCAAGTTGTCAAACCCAGATGCTCCAACTCCAAGTAATCCTGAAACGTCCTATCTATCCACTGCAACATAGCAATTTTCCCAATACCAGTGTTCCAGAATTTTTTATCATAAATACCAATTCCCAATTCCATCCATCTTGTTTGTTTACATACCCAATAACGTGAAACAGTCCCAACTAGTTTATCATCAACAAAAATACCAAGGCGATTTGAGTTGCTTAAAATGGATTCTGATTTTTGTAGTTCGAATTCTTTAAAATTTGAAAAATACTGATAATCATCATAATAGGGAGCGTCATACTGCTTCCAAATTGGATTAGATTGTGAATAAGCAATTTCCCACAAAGGCACCAAATCTTCTTCTATTAGTTTTCTTAAATCGATCATATTTATCCCTCAATCCAACGCCTTGACTTCCAGCATCATATCTCGAATCTGAGCCGCCAATTCAAAGTCAAGCACTTCGACGGCTTCTTGCATTTGTTTTTCGAGTTTCTTAACAAGTTCTTTGCGTTCTTGTTTGTTGAGGCTATTGATGTCGACTTCCTTGTCCTCTTCCTTAGCAACTGCCTTGGTCACGGCAATCAGGTCACGAATTTCTTTCTTGATTGTCTGAGGCACGATACCATGTTCTTCATTATAGGCCATCTGGATTTTCCGACGGCGGGCCGTTTCATCGATAGCACGTTGCATAGACTGGGTAACCGTGTCCGCATACATGATGACATGCCCTTCGCTATTACGGGCAGCACGACCAATGGTCTGGATGAGTCCACGTTCGTTACGAAGGAAGCCTTCCTTGTCAGCATCGAGAATGGCAACCAAACTTACCTCAGGAACATCAATACCTTCACGGAGCAGATTGATTCCGACCAAGACATCAAAGACACCCAAGCGCAGGTCACGGATGATCTCCGTCCGTTCCAAAGTCTTGATATCTGAGTGCATATACTTGACCTTGATGCCCATTTCTTTGAAGTAGTCAGTCAAATCTTCGGCCATTTTCTTGGTCAAGGTTGTAATAAAGGTTCGTTCGTTCTTTTCAACACGAGCATTGATTTCACCTAGGAGGTCATCAATCTGTCCCATAGTCGGACGGACTTCCACCTCAGGATCCAAAAGACCTGTCGGACGAATGATTTGCTCAATCACTGTCTCGGTCTGTTCATTTTCATAGTCACCTGGTGTCGCTGAAACGTAAACAATCTGATGAACATGACTCTCAAACTCTTCACGACGGAGAGGACGATTGTCCAAGGCTGATGGCAAGCGGAAACCATAATTAACCAGCATTTCTTTACGCGAACGGTCTCCATTATACATACCTTTTATTTGTCCCATAGTCATGTGACTCTCATCAATCATAATCAAGAAATCATCTGGGAAGAAGTCGAGCAGCGTATAAGGAGGCTCTCCTTCACTCCGTCCATCCATGTGACGTGAATAGTTCTCAACCCCGTTGGTATAGCCCATCTCACGCAACATTTCGATATCATACTCTGTCCGCTGTTTCAAACGTTGGGCTTCAAGTAATTTACCTTCCTTCTCAAAGATAGCTAGTTGCTCTTCTAATTCTGCTTGAATCTTAGCAATGGCAACTTCCATGTGGTCATCATTGGTCACAAAGTGAGTCGCAGGGAAAATCGCCAAATGATCCACTTCTCCCAATACCTGACCTGTCAAAGCCTCAACCTCACGGATACGGTCAATTTCGTCTCCAAAAAATTCTACTCGAAAAGCGTGTTCATCACGGGAAGCTGGGAAAATCTCCACTACATCCCCACGCACACGAAATCTTCCCCGTTGGAAATCAATATCATTACGTTCAAACTGGATATCAACTAAGTCATTCAAGAGTCTATCACGAGAAATTTCAAGACCTGGACGGAGACTAACAACACTATCAGAGTATTCCTTGGGCGAACCCAAACCATAGATACAAGAGACTGAGGCCACGACAATAACATCATTACGCTCCAGAAGAGCTGAGGTGGCTGAGTGACGGAGCTTGTCAATCTCGTCATTAACAGAACTGTCTTTCTCAATATAGGTATCACTAGAAGGTACATAGGCCTCTGGTTGGTAATAATCATAGTAGGATACGAAGTACTCAACTGCATTTTCAGGGAAAAATTCCTTAAACTCTCCATAGAGCTGGCCTGCTAGAGTTTTATTGTGGGCAATGACCAGAGTAGGTTTATTGACTTTGGAAATAACCTGACTCATGGTATAGGTCTTCCCTGTACCAGTCGCCCCCATCAGAATCTGAGCTTTTTCTCCCCCCTCGATATTATCAACCAACTGCTCGATAGCTTGAGGTTGATCTCCTGAAGGTTGATATTTTGATACTAGTTTAAATTGATTATCTGTAATGCGATTGATCATAAGAATCCTCTCTCCATGTGCTATTTCTATTTTAGCATACTTGTAACATTTTCACGAAGAAAAGGACGGACCGAAGTCACATCCTTTCATTTTCTTTCTTTAATTGATAAGCGAGATAGACAATCAGCAGTAGCAAGACCAGACTTGTCATGACAGAACCTTCAATCCCAAAAGAACCACCTGACAGCCAGCCTTGATCGCCTTGTGGTAAAAAGGTCATCAGAGACGTTCCTGACGGCTGACCACTAACTAAAATCCCAAATAGATTTCCCTGAGCAAAATTCCAGGCTCCATGAATACCTGCAACACCCCAAACTGTATCAGTTTTGAGAAGGTAAAGAGCCATGGCAACTCCGAATAAAAAGAGATTCACTAGAGATAGAGGTGTGAGACCCGAATTGCCCATATGAAGCAGGGTAAAGAACAGGCTAGATATAAGAACAGCAAGTTTTAGATTAGTTCTTGAGGCCAATTGAGGAAGGAGCCAAGCACGGGCCACCACTTCTTCTGCTGTCCCCTGTAAAATCCAAAATGGGATAGTAAATACAACAAAGGCAAGCGAATAAGGATTCAAGTGAATAGATTCCAAACGATATTGCCCCAAGGCTACTAAACCTAACAAGGTCAGAAGAAAAACTGCCAAACCTAAGCCAAATCCTTTCAGAAGACTGCTGAGGAAATTTTCTTTATAAAATCCTAAAGTTCGAATAGGTCTTTTCTCAACTTTTCTAGTCCATCTGAACACAGTGTTGAGAACGAAACCAAAGGCCAGCAATTCTAAAATTAAACGAAAATCACTTGTTTTATCCATCAAGCTCTGCTGCAAGGTTTGTAAGAAGGTAGCAAAAGCTTGACCACCCTCACCAAAATTTCTAGCCAGTCCGATGAGAGCTAACAAACTAATACCATACAAAGTATAAGCCACAAACTCTCCTATAAAGACAAAAACAAAGGCTAACAAGGGGCTTGTGTAGAGGTTGAACCGCATTTGAGAAGCTTGGAAGTCTTTAAAAATTCTTTTGTTCTTCATATCTCCGTTCTCTTTTCTTCTATTATGTACTATTATTATAGCACTTCATAGTAGCAATTCAAGAAAGAAAATAAATAAAATGATGTCATATTTTCTGACACAAAAATATAAAAATTTGCTTTTTTTTACTTTTTCTGATATAATGAGAAAATATTCGGAAAAGGAGACTAAAAATGAAGAAAAAATTTCTAGCATTTTTGCTAATTTTATTCCCAATTTTCTCATTAGGTATTGCGAAAGCAGAGACGATTAAGATTGTGTCTGATACCGCCTATGCACCTTTTGAGTTTAAAGATTCAGATCAAACTTATAAAGGAATTGATGTTGACATTATCAACAAAGTCGCAGAGATTAAAGGTTGGAACATTCAGATGTCCTATCCTGGATTTGACGCAGCGGTCAATGCGGTTCAAGCTGGTCAAGCTGACGCAATCATGGCAGGGATGACAAAGACTAAAGAACGTGAAAAAGTTTTTACCATGTCTGATACTTACTATGATACAAAAGTTGTCATTGCAACTACAAAGGCACACAAGATTAGTCAGTATGACCAATTAAAAGGTAAAACTGTTGGTGTTAAAAACGGAACTGCCGCTCAACGCTTCCTTGAAAGTATTAAGGATAAATACGGCTTTAGTATTAAAACATTTGACACTGGTGATTTGATGAACAACAGCTTGAGTGCTGGTGCCATTGATGCTATGATGGATGACAAACCTGTTATCGAGTATGCCATCAACCAAGGTCAAGATCTCCATATCGAAATGGATGGGGAAGCTGTAGGTAGCTTTGCTTTCGGTGTTAAAAAAGGAAGCAAATACGAGCACCTGGTTACTGAATTTAACCAAGCCTTGGCTGAAATGAAAAAAGATGGTAGCCTTGATAAAATCATCAAGAAATGGACTGCTTCATCATCTTCATCAGTGCCAACTACAACTACTCTTGCAGGCTTAAAAGCCATTCCTGTTAAAGCTAAATACATTATTGCCAGCGATTCTTCTTTTGCACCTTTTGTTTTCCAAAATTCAAGCAACCAATATACTGGTATTGATATGGAATTGATTAAGGCCATCGCTAAAGACCAAGGTTTTGAAATTGAAATCATCAACCCTGGTTTCGATGCCGCTATTAACGCTGTCCAAGCTGGTCAAGCAGATGGTATCATTGCTGGTATGTCTGTCACTGATGCTCGTAAGGCAACTTTTGACTTTTCAGAATCCTACTACACTGCTAATACTATCCTTGGTGTCAAAGAATCAAGTACTATTGCTTCTTATGAAGATTTGAAAGGGAAGACAGTTGGTGTTAAAAACGGAACTGCTTCTCAAACCTTCCTAACAGAAAATCAAAGCAAATACGGCTACAAAATCAAAACCTTTGCTGATGGTTCGTCAATGTATGACAGTTTAAACACTGGTGCCATCGATGCTGTTATGGATGATGAGCCTGTCCTCAAATATTCTATCAGCCAAGGTCAAAAATTGAAAACTCCAATCGCTGGAACTCCAATCGGTGAAACAGCATTTGCAGTTAAAAAAGGAGCAAATCCAGAATTGATTGAAATGTTCAACAACGGACTTGCAAACCTTAAAGCAAACGGAGAATTCCAAAAGATTCTTGATAAATACCTAGCTAGTGAGTCTTCAACTGCTTCAACAAGCACTGTTGATGAGACAACTATCTGGGGCTTGCTTCAAAACAACTACAAACAACTCCTTAGCGGTCTTGGTATCACTCTTGCTCTAGCTCTTATCTCATTTGCTATTGCCATTGTCATCGGAATTATCTTCGGTATGTTTAGCGTTAGCCCCTACAAATCTCTTCGCGTCATCTCTGAGATTTTCGTTGACGTTATCCGTGGTATCCCATTGATGATTCTTGCTGCCTTCATCTTCTGGGGAATTCCAAACTTCATCGAGTCTATCACAGGCCAACAAAGTCCAATTAACGACTTTGTAGCTGGTACTATTGCCCTATCGCTCAATGCAGCCGCTTATATCGCTGAAATCGTTCGTGGTGGTATTCAGGCCGTTCCAGTTGGACAAATGGAAGCTAGCCGAAGCTTGGGTATCTCTTATGGAAAAACCATGCGTAAGATTATCTTGCCACAAGCAACTAAATTGATGTTGCCAAACTTTGTCAACCAATTCGTTATCGCTCTTAAAGATACAACTATCGTATCTGCTATCGGTTTGGTGGAACTCTTCCAAACTGGTAAGATTATCATAGCCCGTAACTACCAAAGTTTCAAGATGTATGCAATCCTTGCTATCTTCTATCTTGTAATTATCACACTTTTGACTAAACTAGCGAAACGCTTAGAAAAGAGGATTCGTTAATGGCAAAATTAAAAATTGATGTAAATGATTTACACAAAAGCTACGGAAAAAATGAAGTTTTAAAAGGAATTACGACTAAGTTCTATGAAGGAGATGTTGTTTGTATCATCGGTCCTTCGGGTTCTGGTAAGTCAACTTTCCTCCGTAGCCTCAACCTTCTAGAAGAAGTTACTAGCGGTCACATCACTGTGAACGGTTATGACTTAACTGAAAAAACAACCAACGTTGACCATGTCCGTGAAAATATCGGAATGGTGTTCCAACACTTCAACCTCTTCCCACACATGTCTGTATTGGACAACATTACTTTTGCTCCTATTGAGCACAAGTTGATGACTAAGGAAGAAGCTGAGAAATTGGGAATGGAGCTGCTTGACAAGGTTGGGCTAGCAGATAAGGCTAAGGCCTGTCCAGATAGCCTATCAGGTGGTCAAAAACAACGTGTGGCCATCGCTCGTGGACTTGCAATGAATCCAGACATCATGCTCTTTGATGAACCAACTTCTGCCCTTGATCCTGAAATGGTTGGAGACGTACTAAACGTTATGAAAGACTTGGCTAAACAAGGCATGACCATGATTATCGTCACCCATGAGATGGGATTTGCCCGTCAGGTTGCCAACCGCGTTATCTTTACTGCAGATGGCGAGTTCCTTGAAGACGGAACACCTGATCAAATCTTTGATAACCCTCAACACCCACGTCTGAAAGATTTCTTGGACAAGGTCTTAAACGTCTAAACTCAAACTGTAAGGATTTCCTTGCAGTTTTTTTCTATCTCGTATTGGATTTTTTGATTTTTCGGAAAATTATGTTAGAATTAAGTTTATGAAATGAGATTTCCTCATACCTAGCAAGACTAGGAATAAAAATAGAAATTAGGTAGCTAGATGTCATCTAAGGTTATTGTTACAATTTTCGGTGCGAGTGGAGACCTGGCTAAACGCAAGCTCTACCCTTCCCTATTTAGACTATATAAATCCGGCAATCTTTCCAAGCACTTTGCAGTTATTGGAACTGCTCGTCGTCCTTGGAGCAAGGAATATTTTGAATCTGTTGTAGTCGAATCTATCCTTGATTTGGCAGATAGTACTGAACAGGCTCAAGAATTCGCTAGTCACTTCTACTATCAAAGTCACGATGTCAATGATACAGAGCACTACATTGCTTTACGTCAATTGCAGGCTGAGCTAAATGACAAGTACCAAGCCGAACACAACAAGCTCTTCTTCTTGTCTATGGCACCTCAGTTCTTTGGAACCATTGCAAAACACCTCAAGTCTGAAAATATCGTAGACGGTAAAGGCTTTGAGCGCTTAATCGTTGAAAAACCATTTGGTACAGATTTCGCAACTGCAAACAAGTTGAATGACGAGCTCCTAGCAACATTTGACGAAGAACAAATTTTCCGTATTGACCATTATCTTGGTAAGGAAATGATCCAAAGCATCTTTGCAGTCCGCTTTGCCAACCTGATTTTTGAAAACGTTTGGAACAAGGATTTTATCGATAATGTTCAAATTACCTTTGCAGAGCGCTTGGGTGTAGAAGAACGTGGTGGCTACTATGACCAATCTGGTGCCCTCCGCGACATGGTACAAAACCATACTTTGCAACTGCTTTCTCTCCTTGCTATGGACAAGCCAGCAAGCTTCACAAAAGACGAGATTCGTGCTGAAAAGATTAAGGTCTTTAAAAACCTCTATCATCCAACGGATGAAGAGCTTAAAGAATACTTTATCCGTGGTCAATACCGTTCTGGTAAGATTGATGGCATGAAATACATTTCTTATCGTAGCGAGCCAAATGTAAATCCAGAATCAACAACTGAAACCTTTGCATCTGGTGCCTTCTTTGTAGACAGCGATCGCTTCCGTGGTGTTCCTTTCTTCTTCCGTACGGGTAAACGTCTGACTGAAAAAGGAACTCATGTCAACATCGTCTTTAAACAAATGGATTCTATCTTTGGTGAGCCACTTGCTCCAAACATTTTGACCATCTATATCCAACCAACAGAAGGTTTCTCTCTCAGTCTAAATGGGAAGCAAGTAGGAGAAGAATTCAACTTAGCTCCTAATTCACTTGATTACCGCACAGATGCGACCGCAACTGGTGCTTCTCCAGAACCATACGAAAAATTGATTTATGATGTCCTAAATAACAACTCAACTAACTTTAGCCACTGGGATGAAGTTGGTGCGTCATGGAAATTGATTGACCGTATCGAAGAACTCTGGGCTGAAAATGGTGCCCCACTTCATGACTATAAAGCTGGAAGTATGGGACCTCAAGCAAGCTTTGACTTACTTGAAAAATTCGATGCCAAATGGACTTGGCAACCAGATATCGCCTATCGTCAAGATGGTCGTTTAGAATAAAAAAAATCCTGCAAGTTTATGCCTTGCAGGATTTTTACTTCTGATTAGATTAAGCCTTCCAAGAGACCCTTCATAAAGTTTTCTGAGTTAAACTCACCAATATCATCGATTTTTTCACCAAATCCAATCAATTTTACAGGAATATTGAGTTCTTCACGGATGGCTAAAACAACACCACCTCGAGCAGTTCCATCAATCTTAGTCAAGACAATTCCTGTCAAAGGGGTAATTTTCGAAAATTCTTTGGCCTGTACTAGGGCATTTTGACCTGTTGATGCATCCAGAGCCAAGAATGTTTCATGAGGGGCTTCTGGCACAACACGTTTGATGATACGACCAATCTTTTCCAATTCAGCCATAAGGTTATCCTTATTTTGCAGACGACCAGCGGTATCAATCATGAGAATATCAATTCCTTCTGCTACAGCTCGTTCCATACCATCAAAGACCACACTGGCTGGGTCAGCTTTTTCAGGTCCAGTCACTACTGGAACGTCCACACGACGGCCCCATTCAGCAAGTTGAGCTACTGCCCCTGCACGGAAGGTATCGGCCGCAACCAACATAACCTTCTTACCAGCTTGTTTATAGCGGTGGGCTAGTTTCCCGATAGAAGTTGTTTTCCCAACACCATTCACACCGACAAAGAGCATGACTGTCAAGCCATCTTGGAAGTGGATACTTTCATCATAGTTGCCATCCTTTTCATAAAGCTCAACCAATTTTTCAATAATAACACGACGAAGTGCATCTGGTTTCTTGGCATTCTCAAGTTTGGCTTCGTAGCGTAGCTCCTCAGTTAGGTTAGAAGCAACCTGGACACCAACGTCACTCATGATCAGCAGTTCTTCCAGTTCTTCGAAGAATTCTTCATCGACAGAACGGAAGTTGGCAAAGAAGGCATTCAAGCGAGCACCGAAGCCTGTACGAGTTTTCTTAAGACTGCGGTCATATTTTTCCTGAACAGTTTCTTCTGCTTGAAGCCTTTCTGGTTCAAGCACTTCAGAACTATTTTCTTCTACAGCTTCTTCGTGCTCAGTATTCTCTTCCTCTGGGACTTCTTCTGAGTTTGGCAATTCTTCCACTTGTTGAACTTCTACAACTGGCTCTGAATCCTTATTTTCTTCAACTGTGACTTGGATTTCCTCTTCTTCAAACACAGCTTCTTCAGAATTTTCAATCTCTGCTTCTTCATGAGGAAATTCCTCAGCTTCTGTTAAGGCAGGCTCAACATCTTCAGACAAATCAAGATTTTCCAGAGCTTCTTTTACAACTTCTTCGATTTTAGGTTCTTCTTTTTTTCCGAATAGACGGTCAAATAATCCCATATCTTAGTTCTCCTTTAGCACATATTCTTCGATAGCCCAGGCGACAGCTTCCTCATCGTTGGTCATTGGCGTCACCACATTTGCGACTGCCTTGACTTCAGGAACAGCATTTTGCATGGCAACACCGAGCCCTGCCCATTCAATCATAGAAAGGTCATTGGCCTCGTCACCACAGGCCATCACTTGGCTTTGCTCTATTCCTAGATGACTGATTAGTTTAGCCAATCCTGTTGCTTTATGAACATTCTTTGGTGACCACTCTAGCAACATTTCACGTGATTTAAAGATTTCATATTGGTCAAACAATTCTGGAGAAATCTTCTGAATGGCTGCATCCAAGGGTTCTTGAGCAAAGGCAGTCACGCACTTATTGTAGGTCATTTGACTAGATAAGTCTTCAAAGTCCACTGGAACAAAGGTCAAAGCTGGATTGAATTTGGCATAAAGACTTTCTTGGTCCGATTGAATTTGATAAACAGTTCCTTCTGAGATAGCATCAAGAGGCAGTGATAATTTCTCTGTTTCTTCATACAAGCGTGCCACATCATCATATGAAAAGACTGTTTTATCAAGGATTTCACCTGTATTTTTCTGAACCAAACCACCATTAAAGGTAATGGTATACTCATCTTCGTGGCCATCAGTCCCTAGCTCGTGGAGAAAGAAATCCATAGCTTTTAAAGGGCGACCAGTTGTCAATACGACCTTGATACCACGATCACGCGCAGCTTTCAAGGTTGCTTTGGTACGATCCGTCAACCTTTTATCAGTAGTCAGCAAGGTCCCATCCAAGTCCAATGCAATCAATTTTATATCTGCCATTATAAGCCCTCCATATAAGCTATAACCGACTGGTCCTTATGGTGACCAATCACAGTCTCTGCTAATTCTAAAATTTCTGGTCGTGCATTTTCAGGAGCTACAGGATGTCCCACAACCTGCATCATATGCAAGTCATTTAGATTATCTCCAAAAGCCATAACCTGATCCATTGTGATACCAAGTTTTTTAGCTAGTTCAACAATGGCCACTCCCTTATCGACATAGTCCAGAACAATATCAATGGATTCAAAGCCAGTTGTCATGGCCTTAACACCAGGAACATGTTCATTAACCCAAGCTTCACCAGCTTCCAGAGTTTCTTCTGTGAAGTTAGTTGTAAATTTGAAAATGTCATCTGTAATATCTTCCAGACTTGCTACTTTTTGGATATTTTCATTATAATGCTGACTCTCTTTCAAATAGGTTGCATCAACCGTATCTAGCACATAAGAACCCTTCTTACCCGTCAAGAGCAGTTTATTGATATCTACATAAGGTGAAGTTTTCATCTTTTCAAAAGTTGTCAGATAAAAGTCACGAGACATGGTCGCTTCATACAAGTCTTGACCCTGATACTCTACTAAACTGCCATTTTCCGCAATGAAAATAATGTCATCACGAACATCAGCAAATAATTTTTCTAGAGACAGAAATCCACGCCCTGAAGCCACCGCAAAGTAAATCCCTTTTTCCTTGTAGGAAGCCAAGAGAGACTTGAGGCGGTCCATATCAAAGCGCCCATTCCCATCTAGGAAGGTTCCGTCCATATCCGTTGCTACTAGTTTAATTGTCATCCTTCAATACTTTCTAAATCTTTTAACTTAACCGAAACAATCTTAGACACACCTGATTCTTGCATGGTCACTCCATAGATGGAATCAGCCGCTGCCATGGTTCCCTTACGGTGGGTTACGACGATGAACTGGCTGTCCTTGTCAAAGCGGTTGAGGTAATCCCCAAAACGTTTAACATTGGCTTCATCCAGCGCAGCTTCCACCTCATCCAAGATAACAAATGGGATGGTCTTGACACGGATAATGGAGAAGAGCAATGCAAGAGCCGAGAGAGCTTTTTCCCCACCACTCATAAGATTGAGAGACTGGATTTTCTTGCCTGGTGGTTGAACAGAAATCTCAACCCCAGCTGTCAGCAGGTCTCCCTCAGTCAAAATGAGATCCGCCTGACCTCCGCCAAACATCTGCTTAAAGGTCACTTTGAAAGACTCACGAATAGCTTCAAAGGTGGATTTAAAGCGTTCCTTGACCTCATCATTCATCTCTGTAATGGTTTCAAGGAGCAGATTTTTCGCTGACAAAATATCATCTCGCTGGCTATTGAGGAAATCCAGACGGCTGTGAACTTCTTCGTACTGGTCAATAGCTTCTATATTGACAGGACCCAGTGAGCGAATAGCCTTCTCTAAATCCTTAACTTCCTGCTCTGCCAGATTGAGATTTTCCAACTCATGAGACTTTTCTAAAGCTTCAGTATAGCTAATCTGGTACTGGTCTGTTAATTGACTTTGTAAATGACGCAAACGCTCGCTGACCTTTTCTTTCTTGGCTTCAGCACGTGTTTGCTTGCGAATCCACTCTTCATTCTGCTGGCGAGCCTGATCCAAATGACTAGCAATATCATCCAGTTGACCTTCTATATCATCCAATTCAAACTGCTTGCGAATCAAACCTTGTTGAAGACTTGTTTTCTGAGTTTTGGCCTCTTCCGCCTGTTGACTGAGCAATTCTGTATCAACCTTCTCAAGATTATCAACCTTTTCTTGAAGAAGGCGCTGGATTTCTTCTTGCTCAAGATCAAGATTACTTAGTTCCTTACCTAAGCGTTCAATATCAGCAACTTCGTAACGTTTTTGTCCTTGCAGCTCTGTCTTAAGCAAGCGAGCTTGCGCCACCTCTTCCTGCAAGTTTTGATAGCGTTCTTGGATGGCGTTTTTGTTGGACTTAATCTCTTCAATCTCAGTTTCCAGATTTTGCTTGTCACTGGCGATTGTAGTAAGGCGCTCTTGGCATTTTTCCTTATCTGCTTGCCAATCTCCGTCAGTAAGACGATTTAATTCCTCTTCTTGAAGTTTCCAAAGAGTTTCCAGTTCTTCAACTTGCTGACTTGTCTGCTGATAAGCGAGGGACAAGCCTTGCTCCTGGATACGAGCCTGCTCTCCTTGAGATTTGATTTCTTCTAATCTTTCTGTTAATGAAACCATCTGGTCTTGCAAGGTCTTCAAAGTCGTCTCTTCTGAACGCAAGCTTGCTTCTTCTTCAGCAATTTCTTTTTGCAATTGCTCCAGTTCTGGCTTGATGAAAATACTGTTATTCTGGTGATTGGCACCACCTGCATAAGAACCACCTGTGCGCAGCTCTGTCCCATCCAAAGTCACCATACGAACCTGATAACGAACCTGGCGAGCTGCTGCACGCGCGTGTTCTACGGTATCAAAGATAGCTGTCGTAGCTAGCAAGTTCTTGAAAATAGCTTCCAGTCTAGTATCGAATGTCACCAACTCATCTGCCATGCCCAGAAATCCCGCACTTGCAGCTATAGCATCTTGATTCTGGCTAGAAATCGTACGAGCCTTAATCGTTGTCAACGGAAGGAAGGTCGCGCGACCAGCTCTGTTGCGCTTTAGGAAATCAATCGCCTTGGTTGCCGCCTCTTCATCTTCTACGATGATATGCTGACTACTGGCTCCGAGCGCGATTTCCAGCGCAGTTTGATAATGCACATCAAAGGTCAGGTGCTCACTAACAGCACCAATAATTCCACCAAGGCGATCTTTTTCTTGGAGAACACTCTTAACACCTGAATAAAAGTTACTATGATTTCTCAGGATATTTTCTAAACTTTGAGCTCTGGCCTGCTTGTTTTTAAGACTGTCCAGACGGTCAAATAGTTGACTTTGTTGAGCTTGATAGGAAGTTTTCTGCTCCTCTTGCTCCTTGGCAATAGCTTGATAGTCGGCCAATAATTTCTGAACTTGCTCCTTGGCAGCTTCAAGCTCGTCTTTTTGCTGACTTGCCTTTTCTTTAGCTGTAGCCAGCTGTTCTTTCAGCTTTTCTAGTTGATCTGCTTGTTTTTGAGAAAGTTGACGACTATTTTCCAACTCGTTTTCGATACGGGTCAACTGGTTTGAGACATCTGCTTCTTCTTGTAAAAGAGCCACAAAGCGTTCACGTAAGAGCTCAATCATCTGATCAGGATCATCTGAAAAAGCTAGCAATTCGGCTTCTAAACGATTGAGTTTTTGATTATTTTGGACTAGATTTTCCTCTAAAAGTGCTAAAGAGCTTTCTTTATCAGATTTTTCTTGACTGAGTAAATTTCTCTTATCCTCCAAAGCAGCCAAACGGGCCTGTGCTTCCTGTTGATTCAGTGCTACTTGCTCAGATTCCAGTTTCGATAGGGCTAATTTTCTCTCTAAATCACTAATCAGACTGGTCAAATCCATCAAACTGCCTTGGTCTTTAGCCATTTCAGCCTGTAAATCTTGGCGTTGCTTTTTAAGAGTTTGATTTTCTTCTTCTAATTGTTCACGCTTCTGGTAGTAGCTCGTCAAGAGTTCCTGAACCTGTGCCAACTCTTCTTCTGTAGACTCTAGTTCAGCCTTATTTTCCTTGGTTTGAGCAACCAGAACGTCTAAATAAATAGCCTTACGTTGCCCTTCCAAGTCTAGAAACTTACGAGCATTTTCAGCTTGCTTTTCAAGAGGCTTGATTTGATTATCCAACTCGTAGATAATGTCTTCTAGACGATCCAGATTATCCTGAGTTTGTTGCAGTTTACTCTCAGTTTCTTTTCTGCGAGTCTTGTATTTTAAAACTCCAGCAGCTTCTTCAAAAATAGCTCGGCGTTCCTCAGGCTTGGAATTAAAAATCTCCTCAACCTTCCCTTGGGAAATGATAGAGAAGGAATCTCGTCCCAAACCTGTATCCAAGAAAAGATCATGAATATCACGCAGACGGACTTTCTTGCCGTCAATCTTGTATTCGCTATCTCCACTGCGATAGATATGACGTTCTACCCTGATTTCTTGGCCTGCATCCTTGATAAATCCGTCATGATTATCCAAAGTCACAACTACAGAAGCATAATTGAGCGGTTTGCGACTTTCAGTTCCAGCAAAAATGACATCCGGCATCTTGCCCCCACGGAGACTCTTAACACTTGACTCCCCCAAGGCCCAACGCAGACTTTCTGTAATATTCGACTTTCCAGATCCATTGGGTCCAACAACTGCCGTCACACCTTGGTCAAAGACGACCCTGGTCTTGTCAGCAAAAGACTTGAATCCCTGAATTTCGATTTCCTTTAAATACATGAATCCAGCCCTTTCTCAACGGCATTTTTGGCAGCTTCCTGCTCTGCTAATTTCTTAGAACGACCTTGACCTTGACCAATGCTCTTACCTTCGACAAGAACTTCTACATCAAAGACCTTATCGTGGGCAGGACCCGTTTCAGAAATCACCTGATAACGAATAGCCACATCGCCATTGACCTGAAGTAACTCTTGGAGATGGGTTTTGTAGTCTGTAATCATTTCAAATTCACCTGCTTCAACCTTAGGAATCATGACTTGATAGATAAATTCCTTGACCTTGGCCACATCCTTATCCAAAAGAAGGGCACCAAGAAAGGCTTCAAAGGCATCACCAAGAATGGTGTCACGATTGCGACCGCCAGATTTTTCTTCTCCCTTACCTAACTTGATAAACTGGTCAAACTGGCAATCACGCGCAAAACCAGCCAAACTCTCCTCACGGACAATCATGGCACGGAGTTTAGACAAGTCACCCTCAGGCTTTTTAGGATATTTTTTATACAGATATTCTGAAATCAATAACTGTAGAACAGCGTCTCCTAAAAATTCCAAGCGTTCATTGTGTGAAATTTTTAAGAGGCGGTGCTCATTGGCATAACTCGTATGAGTAAAGGCAGTCTCCAGTAACTTTTTATCTGCAAATTCGATTGCAAAATGGTTCTTTAGTACAGTTTGTAATTCTTTCATACCAACCTCTTTCTAACTGATAACAGTCCTTTTTATTATATCAAAAAAAGCCCCCTGAGTCACTTTAAAATGGGACTGGAGAGGATTTGGGCATTCTTTAAAAAGAGATTTTCAGTTTTAAGAGCCAATTAGGGCTGTGTAAAGAAAAAAGCCCTACTAAAGGCTTTCTTAGGATGTTTACATCCACCCTGAGGGAATCGAACCCCCATCTCAAGAACCGGAATCTTACGTGATATCCATTACACTAAGGGTGGAAACTTGTTTTATTATAACAAAAATTTGCTCTAATAACAAGTTTTTTCTGGTCAAATAGCCCGTCTTAGTGGGAAGCATCCCCATTCCAGATAGAGTTTTTCACGATAACATAATCAACGTGTTTAAGGTCAGCAACCTGACGTCCACCTGCGTATGAAATGGCACTTTGAAGGTCTTGTTCCATCTCAGTTAAAGTGTCTTGCAGATGACCTTTGGCAGGAAGCAAGATACGTTTGCCTTCCACATTTTTGTAAGCACCTTTTTGATATTGTGAGGCTGAACCGTAATATTCTTTGAACTGTTCACCATCAACTTCAATTGTTTTCCCAGGACTTTCGATGTGTCCTGCAAAGAGGGAACCAATCATAACCATGCTAGCACCGAAGCGGATAGACTTGGCAATATCACCGTGAGTACGAATTCCTCCATCAGCGATAATCGGTTTACGTGCAGCCTTGGCACACCAACGAAGGGCAGCCAATTGCCAACCACCTGTACCAAAACCAGTCTTGACCTTGGTAATACAAACCTTACCTGGACCGATTCCGACCTTAGTAGCATCCGCACCAGCATTTTCCAATTCACGCACAGCTTCTGGTGTTCCCACATTTCCAGCAATAACAAAAGTATCTGGCAATTCTTTCTTGATGTGTTGAATCATTGAAATCACGCTATCCGCATGACCATGGGCAATATCAATCGTGATGTACTCAGGAGCATCAGCCTTGAGCTGGCTGACAAAATCATACTCATAATCCTTAACACCGACAGAGATAGAAGCAATGAGCCCTTGCTCATGCATGCGCTTAATAAAAGGAATACGTCCTGCCTCATCAAAACGGTGCATAATGTAGAAGTAACCTCCTTTAGCCAGTTGCTCTGCTACATTTTCATCCAAAATCGTCTGCATATTAGCTGGCACAACAGGTAGTTTAAAGGTGTAATTTCCTAGAGTGACACTTGTATCTGCTTCTGCACGACTTTTAATGACACATTTATTTGGAATCAATTGAATATCTTCGTAATCAAAAATTGGAAATTCATTTAACATATCGATGTCTCGTTTCTTTTATAATGACCTACCTATGCTTGCGCATCTCTACGCCTTTTCCGACGTTTCCTTAATCAATTATAAACAAAAGTACAGTTTTTGTCAAATTATTTTATAAATTAAAATTTATTGTTCGGATTTCACTTGTATAAATAATAAAAGAAAGAGGAGAGATTATTTTCTCCCCACTTCTTCTACATTCTAATAATACTCGCCCTGACGGTAGTCCCATGAGTTAAAGGTGTCTGACAGGTGCATCATAATCTTATCAATGTCAAGCCCTTTGCGGATTACAACTGGAGCTGGTGAAGTTGAGCGAGTTCCTCCTTGTTCTGGGATGAGTTTGCCTTCTTTATCGACCATAGAGACCATCACACCCTGCTCGTAGCGAGTTTCAATCGTTTTGTCAGGCTGGATAGATGCCACATAGTCGTCTGCTTCAATGACAAGGTCCACTGCTCCTTCGATACGTTCTCCGATTCCTTCTACCTTACCACGGTTTCCTTTTCCAGATGGGTTTGCAGATGAGGCGTATACCATCTTGCCTTCTTCCCAAAGTTTGGCAGCCAATTGTTCACCAGCTTTCCCGAACTTGATAACGAAACAGCTAGTACCACGAACGTCAGTCATCAGTTCTTCACGGCCATCACCGTATGCTGTGAGTTTTTCAAAAGCTTCTGGTTTCCAAGGAAGGATACAACCAAGAAGAATGTCTTCATCCCAATGTTTTTGGTAAAAGGCTTCAATTTCTGGGTTGAGTTGTGCTAAAGCGCGAAGCTCATCCATGCTACCACAGAGAACAACACCTGGTTTGTTACGGTTACGCTCTTTGGCTGCGAACTTGCGTTCAAGACCTGCCTTGTCGCTAGTCATGATGATGTAACCAACTTTTGTAGGGCAAACGATACATCCGCCCTCACCTTTTAAAATTTCATAGCCTTCTTGTGAAAGTGTTCCGTTCCATTGAATATGTTTTGTCATAGTTCTATTTCCTTTTCTATTTTTCTTCTAATCCTGCCAGTAGGCTGGTCGTTGTTTTTCATAAGCAGCAATCAAATCTTCATACTGTAAGGTAATACCGATATCATCCAAACCATTTAAGAGTTTGTGTTTCCATTCGCTATCGATCTCAAAAGTGAATTCTCCAATTGGTGAGATGATTTTTTGTTGTTCCAAGTCCACAGTTACCTGGTCACTTGGTTGTAGCTGGGCTAGTTTCTCTCTAACCTCTCTGGGCTGAACGATTGGCAACATGCCATTATTGAGTTCATTATTGTAATGAATATCCCCAAAAGACCCTGCAATCACGACTTTAAAACCGTAGTCTGCTAGAGCCCAAGCTGCGTGTTCCCTCGAAGACCCTGCCCCAAAGTTATCACCTGAGATAAGAATACTGGCTTTACGATATTCAGGTCGGTTAAAGACAAAGTCTGGATCCTCAGTATACTTATCGTCCAAATATCGCCAAGCATACATGAGGTACTTACCAAAGCCTTTTTTATCAATTAACTTGAGAAACTGCTTGGGTAGGATTTGGTCGGTGTCGATGTTATCATTCATGAGAGGAACGGTCGTTCCTGTATAAACTGTAAATTTCTCCATATCCTCTCCTTACTGGGCTTCTGGCATTTGTCGAACATCTACAAAGCGCCCTGCAATAGCTGCCGCAGCTGCCATGGCTGGACTGCAGAGATGGGTCTTAGCACCAAATCCTTGTCTGTCTTCAAAGTTTCGGTTGCTGGTTGAGGCGCAGTGGACCCCATCAGGAACCTTGTCAGGATTCATTCCTAGGCACATAGAGCAACCGGGGTCTCTCCATTCAAAGCCAGCATCTAAGAAAACTTTATCCAAGCCCAACTTCTCAGCAGCTCGTTTGACAGGACGAGAACCTGGAACTACGATAGCCGTTAAGTTAGGAGAAATTTTCTTTCCTTTGACAAATCGAGCCGCCAGCTGCAAGTCACTGAGACGAGCATTAGTACATGAGCCAATAAAGATATAGCCTAGTTCAATATCCCCTGGCTTTTGACCAGGCTCCAAACCCATATAATTGTAGGCTCTCTCATCATTCATGTCCTTAATTTCTGGGAAGCTACTGTCAAAGTCAACCCCCATAGCAGGATTGGTTCCCCAGGTCACCATAGGAGCCAAGTCTGAAACATCCATCTGGATAACCTTATCGTAAACGACATTCTCATCACTGACAAGGGTCTTCCAATCTGCCACAGCCTCTTCAAAGTCCTCTGGAACACATTCCCGTCCCTTGAGATAATCATAGGTGGTTTGGTCCGGATTCATGATTCCCATCTTGGATCCAAACTCGATGGACATATTGCAGATAGTCATTCGCTCTTCCATGCTCAGTGCATCAATAGCCTGACCTCGATATTCCACCACGTAGCCAACACCACAAGCAACGCCGTGCTTGGCAATCAAGGCTAAAATGAAATCCTTGGAATAAACTCCTTTTTGAGGAACTCCAGTGAATTCAACCAACATTTTCTTAGGTTTAACCTGCCAGAGGGTCTGGGTAGCGAAGACATGCTCAACCTCACTGGTACCAATTCCAAAAGCGATGGCTCCAAAAGCTCCGTGGGTTGCTGTATGGCTATCCCCACAGACAATGAATTTCCCTGGTTGGGTCCGTCCTGTTTCTGGACCAACCATGTGAACAATTCCTTGTTTTTCAGAACCATGGGCCGCATGTTCAATCCCAAACTCCTCAACATTTTCAGCCAGCTTATCAATTTGCGCCTTGGAAATTACATCTCGAATATCGTAGATATTGACCGTCGGGACATTGTGGTCAAAGGTGCCAAATGTCAAGTCTGGTCGTCTCAATCTGCGACCTGCATCTCGCAAACCTTGAAAAGCTTGAGGACTGGTCACTTCATGAATATAGTGCTGGTCCACATACATGAGTTGGGGCTGCCCCTCTTCTCCTGTGATGACATGACGGTCCCATAATTTATCAAAAATCGATTTTCCTGCCATCCATTACCTCCAAATAACATATAAGACTACTAGTGTGGTCACCATTCCGAGAAACCAAACTGTTTTAAAATACCATTTTCGAGTTTTGTGGTGAAAAATGAATCCTGCTAACCAGGCACCAAAACCACCACAAGTAAAGGCTAAAATAAGTAAGATTTTCTCAGGGATGCGCCAAGCTCTTCTCCTTGCCTTGGATTTGTCAATACCATAAATGATGAAAATCATGGCATTCCAAATCAAGAGGACTAGAGTAATTTTTTCGTCTAACTTCATAACCTTGCGATAATAGCTTCTGTCATTTCCTTGGTCGAAGCCTGTCCTCCTATATCTCTCGTTAAAATTCCAGCTGCCAAACTTGCCTCAACAGCACGCTCGATACGCTCTGCATCCTCATAGCGTCCAAAGCTGTCTCTCAGCATCATGGCCACTGATAAAATCATGGAGATGGGATTGGCAATTCCTTGACCTGCTATATCTGGTGCTGAACCATGAATAGGTTCATAGAGACTTGAGCCATTTTCAGAATGACTGGCTGATGGCATGACTCCAAGTGTGCCAGATAGAACGCTTGATTCATCCGAGAGAATATCTCCGAAA
This sequence comes from uncultured Streptococcus sp., assembly GCF_963521255.1. GTDB lineage: Bacteria > Bacillota > Bacilli > Lactobacillales > Streptococcaceae > Streptococcus. Next base: position 102,363 of record NZ_CAUQTU010000007.1, read on the forward strand.
AGATTCTCCGTCACAATGACATCAAACTTAGCAGGGTTAGTAATCATAAGCATGGCAGCTGAGTCCACCAACTGGTGTTCCAAGGTCACATCTGGAAAATCCTGTGCGACTTCCTCAGCTACTCTGCGCCAGAGTTTTGATGTTGCCAACACATTTTGCTTATCGATGCTGGTAACGATTTTTCTCCGACTTCTTGCAATCTCAAAGGCCTTGCGAATAATCCGCTCCACTTCCTCATAGCTATAATCGTTGATATCACGCGCTTTGCGCTCTTCAAGGATATGATCTCCAAAGTAAATCCCGCCTGTCAACTCACGCACCACGACAAAGTCCACACCAGCAATTCGTTCTGGTTTGAGAGGTGACAAATGCTTGAGACTCTCAAAGATTTTTACAGGGCGAATATTGGCATAGAGATTAAGTTCCTTACGGAGAGCCAGCAAGCCTTGTTCAGGCCGAATCACTGCCCCATCATACTGGGGACTACCGATAGCCGCTAGGAGAATAGCATCTGCTTCTCTACATGCCTTAAGGGTTTCATCAGGTAAGGGATGCCCCGCAGCATCAATACCTGCACCTCCGAAGGGTCTTCTATCAATCTCATAGTCAAAACCTGTTTTTTCAGCTAGAGCTTCCAGAACTTCTAAACCAGCCTCCATGATTTCTGGGCCAATTCCGTCCCCTGCTAGAGCTACTATTTTTTTTATCATAGCATTCTCCTTTACACACTAGGCATGTCACGATAGGAAACACTGCGTCCCATCTCACCAGCATTCTCTTTTTGAACAAAGGTATTCGCATTGATGTAAGCAATAGCCGAAGCCTTCAACACATCGAAATCAAGACCTGCTGCGTTAAAAATGGTTTCTGTATCTCTGTTTTCAACAGTTACCAAGACCCGAGCTTGGGCATCAATTCCATCTGTCACAGCGTCAATAGTATAGGACACCAAGCGGACGGATTGGTTAAAGAACTTATCGATAGCGTTAAAGATCGCTTCAACGGAACCTTGCCCTGTCGCATTAAATTCGACTTTTTCACCATCCATATTGGCTAGGCTAACAAGCGCTTCAATGTCATTGTCTGCATGAGTTTGAAGTTGTAAATCATCAAAGTGGAATCCTTCAGGGTTTTCAACCATGGTTCCAGCTACCAGAGCACGAATATCTGCATCTGTGATTTCTTGTTTCTTGTCGGCCAGAGCCTTGAACTTAGCAAAGAGTGGTTTGATATCCTCTTCTGTAAAATCTAGGGCCAGTTCTCTTAGTTTCTCGACAAAAGCATGGCGACCAGACAATTTTCCAAGTGGGAGGCTATTACTCTTGACACCGACCAATTCAGGAGTGATGATTTCATAGGTAAGAGGATTTTTAAGGACTCCGTCTTGGTGAATACCAGATTCGTGAGAAAAGGCATTGCCACCGACCACAGCCTTGTTTTTAGGAACTGGAATTCCTGAGAAGCGAGAAACCATTTCTGACGTATTGATGGTCTCATTTAAAACAATACTGGTTTCTGCTTGGTAGTAATCTTGGCGAATATTGAGGGCTACTGCTATTTCTTCCAAAGCAGCATTTCCAGCTCGCTCCCCAATACCGTTGATAGTCCCTTCAACACGTCCTGCACCATTCTTAACAGCAGCAAGGCTATTGGCAACTGCCATCCCAAGATCATCATGACAGTGTGGTGAATAGATAATCTGACGATCTGTCTTGACATTCTCAATCAAGTGTTTGAAGATGGCTCCGTACTCTTCTGGAGTGGTAAATCCTACCGTGTCAGGGATATTGATATAAGACGCCCCCGCATCTACCGCAGTTTGAACAACTTGCAAGAGGAAATCCAACTCTGTTCGGGTCGCATCCTCAGGAGAGAATTCGACCACTTCAAACTTAGAACGTGCATAAGAAACATGCTCCTTAATAGCTGCCAAAATCTCTTCCTTGCTCTTATTGAGCTTATACTTACGGTGAATGGGACTGGTAGCAATGAAAACGTGAACTTGTGGATACTTGGCGTCCTTGAGAGCCTCGTAACAAGCATCAATATCAGACTTGACAGAGCGGGCCAAACCAGTCACCGCAGTTTTCTTCAAGACCTTAGCAATCTCCTGCACTGCCGTAAATGAGTCTGGGCTAGCCGCTGGAAAACCAGCTTCGATTGCTGAAATGCCCCATTTCTCCAGCTGCCTTGCAATGGCAATTTTTTCTTTGATTGAAAAATTAACACCTGGTGTCTGTTCTCCATCCCGAAGGCTGGTATCTAGAAATTCAACTGCTCTCATAAAATTTCCCCTTTTCCAAATATGGTTTTAAAAAAACATCTCGCTCAGAAACCCAAGCGAGATGTTGATTTACTCCCGCTTGGTAAGCCAAACAGGACTAATGCATTTTGCACTAGCCCGAGTACCTCAACAACAAAGCAAATTGGTTAAACTTAGCTGTTTTCATGTTTGACTTTCTCCTTCGTTTGATATCTTGTTTAG